>JBEGMS010000268.1:0-11144 GCA_041182985.1 Actinomycetota bacterium | reverse complement strand
CGGTCCTCCTGCACCCGGCCCGCGCGCATGGCGATGACGCGATGGGCGCGTTCGGCCACCGAGAGGTCGTGCGTGACCAGCACGACGGTGATGCCCTCGGAGATGAGCGAGCCGAGCAGGTCGAGCACGCGGTCCACGTTGCGGACGTCGAGGTTGCCGGTCGGTTCGTCCGCGAAGATGATGGCGGGGCGGCCGACGATGGCGCGGGCGACCGCCACGCGCTGGCGTTCGCCGCCGGAGAGCTGTCCGGGCCGGTGGTCCAGACGGTGCCCCATGCCGACCCGCTCCAAGGCGGCGCGGGCGGCCTCGGCGTTGCGCGCCGGATCCGAGTCCTCGCGGTAGATGAGCGGCAGCGCGACGTTCTCCAGCACCGTGAGCCGGGGCAGCAGGTTGAAGGCCTGGAAGACGAAGCCGACGCGGTTCGACCGGTACCAGGCGCGCCGATCGGGATCGAGCGCGGCCACCTCGTGACCTTCGAAGAGGATGCTGCCGGCGGAAGGACGGTCCATGAAGCCGAGGATGTGCATCAGGGTGGACTTGCCGGAGCCGGAAGGCCCGAGGATCGCGACGAACTCCCCCTTCTCGAAGTCCAGGTCCACGCCGTCCAGGGCATGGACGTCCTCGTCCCCCATGCGGTAGGTCTTGCGCAGGCCGCGGATGGAGATGAGGGACGCCATCTCAGCGGACCGGCGCGGCGGGCCGCACGAGGCTCACCGTGTCGCCGACGGCCAGCCCCTCGCGCACCTGCGTCCAGGAGGCGTCGCTCAGGCCGAGCTTGACGACCCGGCGCTCCCAGGAGCCGTCCTCGCCCTTGACGTAGATCACGCGGTCAGGGCCCTCGATGAACACCGCGGACACGGGCACGGCGACGCAGCCCTTTTCGCGGGCGACGAGCACCGACACGTTGGCGCTGATGCCGGGGCGCACGCCGTCCCCGGCCGGGAAGGACACCTGAGTCGGGAAGACGCGGAGGTCGGGCACCTTGAGGTCGGCCGTGCCGAAAGGGGTCATGAAGGAGATCTCCCCCTTCTTGCGCAGGTTCGGGATGGAGTCGAAGGTGACGGTGGCCTCCCGGCCCAGCGAGACGCGCGTGGCGGCGAACTCGTTGAGGTTCACGTCGACGCGGAGCATCGAGGTGTCGGACACGGTCATGAGCAGGGTGCCGTTGTTGATGGACTGGGCGCCGATGACGATCTGCCCCTCGACGACGGTGCAGTCGGAGACCTGGCCGTCGTGCGGGGCGCGGATGACCGTGCGCCGCACGTTCTCCTCGGCCTTGTCGAGCCGGGCCTGGGCGATGTCACGCTGGAGCTTGGCCACCTCGAAGGCGGTGCGGTGGTCCAGCACCTCGCGTTCCGAGACGAAACCCTTCTTGACGAGCACCTCGACGCGGCGGAGGTCGCGCTCCAGCCGTTCCAAGGTGAGCGTCTGGAGCTGGACTCCGCGGCGCGCCTCGGCCTCGTCGGCGTTGTACAGCACGGGATCGAGCACGGCCAGCACCTGGTCCTTCTTCACCATGTCGCCGGTCTGGACATGGAGCTTGAGGATGGGGCTGCTGACCTGGGCGCGGATGCTGCTGAAGACGACGGCGCGGACGAAGCCCGAGGCGTCCACGGTCTCCTGGATGTCGCGGCGTTCGGCGCGGGCCTCCGCGGAGACGGCCGAGGCGGCGGGACGGGCCGGGCGGGAGAAGCGGACCCAGGCGAAGTAGCCGGCGCCGGCCACGGCGGCGGCAATGAGGAGGATCTTGAAGGTCTTGTTCATCGGTTGTCTTCGGCGGGCGGAAGGGGGTCGGCGCGGCCGCCGTCGGCGAGACGGAGCTCGACGTCGTCGAGGGTGAAGCCGTGGCGGGGCAGGATCGAGCCGTCAAGGCGGGCGGTGCGGGCGGAAGCGAGACGGGCGTCGAGGCGGGCCTGGACCCAGGCGAGCTGGGCGGCGTCGAGCGCGGCCTGCGACTGTATCACGCGCAGGAGGTCGGACTGTCCGACCTGATAACGTTCGCGCTCGCCCTCGTAGGACTGACGCTGCAGCCGGAGGGCCGTGGCGGCGGCGTCGACACGGGCGCGCGAGGACTCCAGGTCGCGCCAGGTGGCGCGCGCGTCGAAGATCAGGGCCTGCCGCACGTCGGCGAGACGGAGCTCCGCCTGGCGGCGGGCCCTTTCGGCGAGGCGACGGTTCGACTCGGCCTGGCGGAGGCCGAGGGGGAGCGAGAGGGTGAGCGAGACTGCGTTGCCCCAGCCCTTCTCACGGCGCCAGACGTCGTAGGCGTCGCCGAAGCCGGCGACGGGATCCGCCGCGGTGGAGCCGGAGAGGTTGAGGCGGAGGTCGGGATTGTCGTTCTGCCGGGCGCGCTCGACGAGCGTGTCGGCGGTCTCGACGTTGGAGAGCTCGATGGCGACGCCGAAGTCGAAGTCAGAGACCTTGGCGATCCACGGGCGGAAGTCCGGCGGCGGCGGCACGGAATCCTCCGGCAGCGGCTGCACGAACAGCGCGCGGTCGACCTCCTCGGCGGCGCCGCGACCGAGCAGCCTGCGCAGCCGCATTTCGGCGGCGTCGACGGACTGCCGCGCGTTGAGCACCGCGACCTTCTGGCTGGCGACGTCGGCCTCGGCCTGGAGCTGCTCGAGGACGTTGGCGTCGCCGAGCTCGCGCTTGAGCTTCACCTGTTCGAGCAGCGACTCGGCGGAACGCAGGCTGGACTCGCGCAGGGCGATCAGCGCGCGGGCGGCGGAAAGGGTCCAGTAGGCGGACTCGGCGTCCCGGATGAGGTCGAGGGCCGAGGCGCGGAGCGCGAGACGGCTGCGCCAGGCGGACTGCCGGGCGGTGATGAGCGGCGCGAGGTTGACCGACTTCCAGCCGCCCGCGAGCAGCGGCTGCGAGTAGGCGACGCTGGTCGCGAGGTCATATTCGCTGGCCACGCCCACGCCGCCCGTGCGGCTCCAGCCGCGGTTGGCTTCCGCGCCGACCGTGAGCGTGCCGCCCCAGGCGAAGAGCCGCCCGACCGACACGGCGGTGTCGGCGGCGCGGAAGGTGGTCGTGGCCAGCGGCGCCCGGGAGCCGGAGGTGCCGGCGCTCCAGGTCAGCACCGAATCGAAGGCGGAGTCCGCGACCTGGACGGAGTCGATCGAGCGCAGGGCGGAAAGGCGGTCGACGGCCACGCCGAAGTTGTTGGCCAGGGCGCGGTCGACGGCCTCGGAGAGGGACAGCGCCGGATCGGAGGACGGCGGCGGCAACGCGACCGCGGGGCCCTGCAGGCCGGCCCCCCGCAGGGAGGCGGCCGCGACGAGGAACGCGGTCAGCAGGGGGCGCATGCGGGGTAATACCCTCTTTGCCCCCATTTGTTCCCCTTGTAAAGCAAAGCGGCGCGTCCCGGAGGACGCGCCGCGCGGCCGCTCAGCGCGGGCTCACTTCACGATCTCGACGAGCTCGACCTCGAACTCGAGGACCGACTTGCCGGGAATCGGGCCCTGGCCCTGGTCGCCGTAGGCGAGCTCCGAGGGGCAGTAGAGCACGATCTTGCCGCCCTTGCCGATGAGCTGCACGCCCTCGGTCCAGGCCGGGATGACGCCGTTGAGCGGGAACTCCGTCGGCTCATTGTTACGGTTCTTGGTCGAATCGAAGACCTTGCCGTCGACCAGCTTGCCTTCGTAACGGCACTTCACGGTGCTGTTCTTCGTGGGCTTGGGGTCGGCGCCGGCCTCGAGGATGCGGTAACGCAGGCCGGAGGCGGTCTTGGTCACGGCCTTGTCGGCGTCGACCTTCGCGAGGAAGTCGGCGTTCTGCTTGAGCCAGCGGGCGGACTTGCCCTGGACGCGTTCGGTGAAGAGCCGGTCGGCGCCCTCGCCGATCTCATCGGGATTGAACTTGGGAGCCTCGCCCCGGATGGCGGCGCGCACGCCGGCCAGGAAGAGGTCGAGCTCCGCGTCGGTCAGCTCGAGCTGGTTGGCGATGGAAGGCATCTGGGAGCGGCTGGCGACGGAGTAGCCGAGCATGTTCCAGGCCTGCTTCTGCTGATCAGGAGTGAGGTTCTTCACGGGTGCGGGAGGAGGGGTCGCGGGCTGGGCGGCGGCAGGCTTGGCCTCGTCGGCGGCCTGGAGGGACGCGACGGCGATGGCCAGCGCGGCGAGGTGGGGGATTCTCATGAGGATGGGATAAGAGGGTGAACCTACCCGATTCAGCCCCTGGGGGGAAGCACCTTCGCATGCTCCTGCAGGGAGCTCACCGTCAAGGCCTTCTGCTTCAGCGACCGGATGCCCAGCACGGCGGCGCGGGCGGCGTTCATGGTCGAGGCCATGTAGACGCCGCGGAGCACCGCCTCGGAGCGCATGGCGTTCTCATCCTTGCGGGGCAGCATGCCGGCCGCGGTGTTCACGATCATCTGCAGCTGTCCGTTCTTGAGAAGATCGAGGGCGTTCGGCCGGGCGCCCTCCGAGATCTTGCCGAGCTTGTTGACCTTGACCCCGGCGGCCTCGATGGCCGCGGCGGTGCCGCTGGTGGAATGCACCGTGAAGCCGAGCGCGGCGAGGTCGCGGGCGACCTCGACCGCGGCCGCCTTGTCGCGGTCCTTCACGGACAGGAAGACGTTGCCGCCGACCGGAAGCGCGGGCTGGGCCGCCATCTGGGCCTTGGCGTAGGCCATGCCCAGGTCGTCGTCGACGCCCATCACTTCGCCGGTCGAGCGCATCTCGGGAGAGAGGGCGACCGGGGCGCCGGGGAAGCGGCTGAAGGGGAACACGGACTCCTTGACCGCCCAATAAGGCGGACGGATCTCACGGGTGAACCCGAGGTCCTTGAGCTTGGCTCCCATCATGCAGAGCGAGGCCAGCTTCGCGAGCGGCACGCCGATGGCCTTGGAGACGAAGGGCACCGTGCGGGAGGCGCGCGGGTTGACCTCCAACATGTAGACCACGCCGTCCTTGATGGCGAACTGCACGTTCATCAGGCCGACCACGCCGAGCCGCTTCGCGAGCGAGTGCGTGATGCGGCGCACCTCGTCGACCAGCGACGCGGAGAGGGTGTGCGGGGGGAGGACCATGCCGGCGTCGCCGGAATGCACGCCGGCGTGCTCGACGTGCTCGAGCATGCCGCCGACGACCGTCGTCTCGCCGTCGGAGATGGCGTCGACGTCGAGCTCGATGGCGTCCTCGAGGAACTTGTCCAGCAGCACGGGCTTGCCGGGCGCGACGTCGAAGGCCTCGCGCACGACGGACTTCAGCTCGTCCATGCCGTGGACGATGAACATGCCGCGTCCGCCGAGCACGAAGGACGGCCGGAGCAGCACGGGGAAGCCGATCTCCTCCGCCGCGCGGTAGGCCTCCTCGGCCGAGAGCGCCGTGCGGTTCTCCGGCTGGCGGATCCCCAGCTCGATGAGGATGTCCTTGAAGAGCTGGCGGTCCTCGGCGAGCGCGATGCTGGCGGGCGAGGTGCCGACCACCTTCACGCCGGCGGCCTCGAGGTCCGCGGCGAGGTTGAGCGGGGTCTGTCCGCCGAACTGCACGATGGCGCCGACGCAGCCCTCGGTCTGGTAGATCTCGAGGATGTCCTCGAGCGTCAGGGGCTCGAAGTAGAGCCGGTCGGAGGTGTCGTAGTCCGTGGAGACGGTCTCGGGGTTGCAGTTGACCATCACGGCCGCGTAGCCGAGCCGGCGCAGCGTCATCGCGGCGTGCACGCAGCAGTAGTCGAACTCGAGGCCCTGCCCGATCCGGTTGGGACCCGAGCCGAGGATGACCACGCTCGGGCGGTCGTCCGCGAGGGGCTCGTCCACCTGGTCGTAGCAGGAGTAGCGGTAGCTGGTGCGGGCCTCGACCTCGGCCGCGCAGGAGTCGACGCTCTTGTACGCCGGCACGACGCCGAGGGCGCGGCGGTGCTCGCGCACCGCATTCTCGTCGGTGCCCGTGAGCTCCGCGATCCTGGCGTCACCGAGGCCCAGCTGCTTGGCGCGGCGCATGGCGTCCGCGTCGAGCCCGTCGAGGCCCGCCGCACGGACGTCGGCCTCCGCGGCCACCATCCGCGCGAACTCCCCGAGGAACCAGGGGTGGATCTCGCTCTCGCGGCTGAGGGCGTCGGGATCGTCGCCGGCGCGCAGGCGCGACAGGATCAGGTCGTAGCGGTCCCACTTGGCCACCGACAGGTCGCCCGTCTCGCGCGGGGTGGCGTCGAGCTCGCGGCTGCGCAGCGCCTTGCCGAAGGACTCGGCGAAGGTGCGTCCGATCGCCATCGCCTCCCCCACGCTCTTCATCTGCGTGGTCAGGGTGTCGTCGGCGCCGGCGAACTTCTCGAAGGCGAAGCGCGGCAGCTTCGTGACCACGTAGTCGAGGGTCGGCTCGAACGAGGCCGGCGTCGTCCGCGTGAGGTCGTTCGGGATCTCGTCGAGCGTGTAGCCGATCGCCAGCTTCGTGGCGACCTTGGCGATCGGGTAGCCCGTCGCCTTCGAGGCCAGGGCCGAGGAGCGCGAGACGCGCGGGTTCATCTCGATCACGACGACCTCGCCGGTCTCCCGGTTGAGGGCGAACTGCACGTTCGAGCCGCCCGTCTCCACCCCGACCGCGCGGATCACCGTGGCCGCGGCGTCGCGCAGCGTCTGGAACTCGCGGTCCGAGAGGGTCATCGCGGGCGCCACGCAGACCGAGTCGCCGGTGTGCACGCCCATCGCGTCGAGGTTCTCGATCGAGCAGACGATCACGACGTTGTCGCGCTTGTCGCGGATCACCTCGAGCTCGAACTCGCCCCAGCCCTTGACCGACTCCTCGATCAGGACCTGCGAGATCGGGCTCGCCGCGCAGCCCCGGCCCACGTGGTGGCGCAGCTCCTCCATGTCGGCGGCGAAGCCGCCGCCCTCGCCGCCGAGCGTGAAGGCCGGCCGGATCACCATCGGCAGCCGCAGCGTGCCGCCCTCGACGAGGGCCACGGCCTCCTCCACGGACGTCACGGTCTCGCCGCGCGCGGTGCGGAGACCCACCCGGGCCATCGTCTGGGCGAAGAGCTCCCGGTCCTCGGCGGTGCGGATCGCGTCGATCGAGGCCCCGATCAGCTCGATCCCCAGCTCGTCGAGGATGCCGGCGCCCTGCAGGTCGAGCGCGGCGTTCAGCGCCGTCTGCCCGCCGAGGGTGGGCAGGAGCGCGTCGGGGCGCTCCTGGCGCAGCACGCTCGCGATGCCCTCGACGTCGAGCGGCTCGATGTAGGTGCGGTCGGCCCAGCCCGGGTCGGTCATGATCGTGGCCGGGTTCGAGTTGATCAGGACCGTCTCGTAGCCCTCCTCGCGCAGGACGCGCAGGGCCTGGACGCCCGAGTAGTCGAACTCGCAGGCCTGGCCGATCACGATCGGCCCCGAGCCGATCACCGCGATCTTCCTGAGGTCCTCGCGGCGCGGCATCAGGCCCTCCCCCGCGCTGCCCGGTACGCGGCGGCCTCATCGACGAAGGCCACGAGGGCGTCGCGGGCGTCGTGGGGACCCGGCGAGGCCTCCGGGTGGAACTGCATGCTCCAGACCGGGCGCCCGGTCAGGCGCAGGCCCTCGACGGTCTCGTCGTACAGCGAGGTGTGGGTGATCGTCACGTCGCCCTGCCCCTCCGGCGGCTTCACGGCGAAGCCGTGGTTCTGGCTGGTCACGAGCACGCGGCCCGTCTCGCACTCGAGGACGGGGTGGTTGGCCCCGCGGTGGCCGAAGCGCAGCTTGTAGGTCTCGAGGCCGAGCGCGCGGGCCAGCAGCTGGTGCCCGAGGCAGATCCCGAACAGCGGCACGCCGAGCTCCAGCATCGCCCGCACGTTCGCGACATGCTGGTCCATGGCGCCCGGGTCGCCGGGGCCGTTGGCGAGCAGGATCCCATCGGGGTCGACCGCGCGGATGTCCTCGGCGGTCGCGTCGTGCGGCAGGATCACCACGTGGGCACCCGCCTCGGCGACGAGGTCGCCGATCGAGTCCTTGGCGCCGTAGTCGAGCAGCACGACCGCGCAGCGCGCGGCGCCCGCAGCCGGGTCCTGCTCGCGGCGCGGGCGCGAGACGCCGCCCGCGAGGTCCTGGCCGGCCATCTCCGGCGAGGCGGCGATCCGGGCCGCGGCCTCCTCCGGCGGGGTGCCGTCGGTGACCAAGGCGGCGCGCATGGCGCCCCGGTCGCGCAGGTGCTGGACGAGGGCGCGCGTGTCGATCCCGAAGAGCACGGGCACGCCGGCCGCGGCCAGCCAGTCGAGGAGGCCCGTGCGGCCGGGCGGCTGGGCGTTTCGGGCCTCGCGGCAGACCATCCCGACGGCCTGCACGCGGTCGGACTCGCCGACGTCGGCCTCGACGCCGTAGTTGCCGATCATCGGCGCCGAGAAGGTGATGATCTGGCCGTTGAAGGACGGGTCGGTGAGGGTCTCCTGGTAGCCGGTCATGCCGGTCGTGAAGACCGCCTCGCCGAGCGCGCAGGCGATCGCGCCGGCGCCCTCCCCGTCGAAGCGGGTGCCGTCCTCGAGCAGCAGGTAGGCGGTGCTCATGCGGCCCCCATCGGGCGCTCGGCCCAGTCCTCGTGGGCGACCATCCCGCCCGCGATGGTCAGCAGGCAGAGCCCGCGCATGCGCCGGCCCCCGAAGCAGGTGTTGGCGCTGCGGGTGCGCCAGGGCCGCTCGCCGCAGACCCACGGGAACTCGAGGTCCCAGACGGCGAGGTTGGCGGGCGCCCCGACCCGGAGCGCGGGCCGCTCGAGCCCGAAGGCGTCGCAGGGCCCCGTGGTCATCGCCCGTACCACCGTGTCGAGCGGGAGGTGGCCCGGCTCGACGAGCTCCTCGAGCAGCACGGGCAGCGCCGTCTCGAGGCCCGTCACGCCGAAGGCGGCCTCCTCGAAGGGCACCTCCTTCTCGTGGATCGCGTGCGGGGCGTGGTCGGTCGCGATGCAGTCGATCGCGCCGCTCCTCAGCCCCTCGATCAGGGCCCGGCGGTCGTCCTCGGTGGCCAGGGGCGGGTTCATCTTGACGTTGGAGTCGAGCGAGCGCACCGCCTCGTCGGTCAGGACCAGGTGGTGCGGGGTCGCCTCGCAGGAGACGCGCACGCCGCGCTCGCGGGCCCGGGCCACCTCCTCGACCGAGCCCCGCACCGACAGGTGCTGGAGGTGGATGTGCGCGCCCTCGAGCTCGGCGAGGCGCAGGTCGCGGGCAACCATCAGGGTCTCGGCCACGCCGGGCCAGCCGCCGATGCCGAGCGCCGCCGACACCGCGCCCTCGTGCATGTGCCCGCCCTTGGTGAGCGACGGCTCCTCCTCGTGCAGGGCGATCGGCAGGCCGAGCGGGCGCGCATACTGGAGCGCGCGGCGCATCAGCCGCGCGCTCGGGATCGGCGAGCCGTCGTCGGTGAACCCGGCGGCGCCGCGGTCGGCGAGGTCGCGCATCTCCACGAGCGTCTCGCCGGCGCGGCCGACGCTGACCGCGGCGAGGAAGCCGACCTGCACCACGGCATCCGTCTCGGCGCGCTCGAGGGCCGCCTCGAGGGTGGCGCCCGCGTCGATCGCGGGGTCGGTGTTGGGCATCGACAGGATCGTCGTGTAGCCGCCCTGGGCGGCCGCGGCCGAGCCCGTCGCGCAGTCCTCCTTGTACTCCTGACCGGGCACGCGCAGGTGCACGTGCGGGTCGACGAGGCCCGGCAGGACCGTGCGCCCGCGCGCCTCGACCACGCGCACCCCGTCGCCGGGGAGGATCGCGTCGGCGATCTGCGCCACCTCGCCGCTCTTCACGAGCAGGTCGGCGGTGACGTCGAGGCCCTCGACGGGGTCGTAGAGCCGCGCGCCCCGGATCAGGAGGTCGGCGGGGTCGCTGCGGCGCAGGGCGAGGCGGGTCATGCCGCCCCCCACTCGCCGGTGCGCTCGCGCAGGTCGATGACCTCGCCGATCGAGGGCCGCGTCATCAGGTCGTAGAGGACGGCCATCCGCACCACGAGGCCCGCCTCGACCTGGTGCTCGACGAGCGACGCCCCCGAGTCGGCCACGTCGGGCGCGATCTCGACGCCGCGGTTCATCGGACCCGGGTGCATCACGATCTGGCCGGGGCGCAGGCGCCGGCTCGAGACGCCCCACACCCGCGCGTACTCGCGCAGCGACGGCACGAAGTTCTGGCCGGGCTCCATCCGCTCGTGCTGCATCCGCAGCACGTAGACGACGTCGGCCTCGGCCATCGCCGCCGGATCGTCGGCGACGCGCACCCCCATCGCCTCCCCGATCCCCGGCGGGATCAGGGCCGGCGGCCCGACCAGCGTGACGTCGAGGCCCATCATCCGGAAGCCCTCGATGTTCGAGCGGGCGACGCGGCTGTGGAGCACGTCGCCGACGATCGCGACCTTGACGTCCTCGAGGCGCCCGAGGCGCTTCTTGATCGAGTAGAGGTCGAGCAGGCACTGGGTGGGGTGCTGGTGCTTGCCGTCGCCCGCATTGACCACGTGGGCGTCTGACCAGCGCGCCGTCAGCTGCGCCGCCCCGATGTGCGGGTGGCGGATCACGATGATGTTCGGCCGGTAGGCGTTGAGGGTGCGGATCGTGTCCTTCAGGGACTCGCCCTTGTCGACGCTCGAGCCCGCGGCCTTCACCGACACCGTGTCCGCCGACAGGCGCTTGGCGGCCAGCTCGAAGCTCGAGCTGGTGCGCGTCGACGACTCGTAGAAGAGGTTGACCACGGTGCGCCCGCGCAGCGTGGGCACCTTCTTGACGTCGCGCTCGACGACGTCCTCGAAGCCCGCGGCGGTCTCCAGGATCCGCTCGACGTCCGACGGGTCGAGGTCGGCCATCCCGAGCAGGTGGCGGCGCGTCGCGATGCCCATCAGGCCTCCCCCGCCCCGAGCGGGAAGTCGCCCGTGTCGTCGCCCGGCCCGAGCAGCAGCACCTCGTCGACGCCGTCGGTCTCCATGAGGCGCACGCGCACCCGCTCCGACTCCTGCGTGGGCAGGTTCTTGCCGACGAAGTCGGCGCGGATCGGCAGCTCGCGGTGGCCGCGGTCGGCGAGGACGGCGAGCTGCACGACGGCGGGCCGGCCGTAGTCGAAGACCGCGTCGATCGCGGCCCGCACCGTGCGGCCCGTGTAGAGCACGTCATCGACGAGGACGATCACGGCGTCCTCGACGGGCGCGTCGAGGACGGTCTCGCCGACCCCCGGGGGGGCGGCGATGCGGGCCTCGGCGCCGGGGCGCA
>JBEGMS010000267.1:0-2683 GCA_041182985.1 Actinomycetota bacterium | reverse complement strand
CCCCGAACCTCGCGCACCAGCGCGCCCCGTGGGTGTCCCTCGCGCACGTCGACGCCGAGCGCCTCGGCGTGGCCCGCGGCGACGAGGTCTCCGTCCGCCACGCGGCCGGCGAGCACACCGGCCCGGTCCGCATCTCCCGCCGCCAGCTCCCCGGCAGCGTCCGCATCAACTGGCGCGGCGCCCCCGCCGGCACGAGCGCCACCGTGGAGGCCCGCTAGCCCCTTCCCCCACCATGGTCGACGGCGTCCTCGCAACCATCATCAAGTCCTTCGTGCTCGTGAACGTCCTGATGGCGTTCTTCGCGTTCATGACGTGGGTCGAGCGCAAGCTGATCGGGCGCTTCCAGGTCCGCTACGGCCCGAACCGCGTCGGCCCGTTCGGCCTGCTCCAGCCGATCGCCGACCTCGGCAAGATGCTCCAGAAGGAGAACATGGTCCCCGAGGGCGCGCGCGTGAAGCTGTACATGGTCGCGCCCCTGATCGCCATGACCTGCGCGATCGGCGCGTTCGGGCTGATGCCGTTCGGCGGGGTCGCCACGATCCCGTACTTCGACTACCAGTTCCACCTCTACATCGCCGACACGAGCGTGTCCCTGCTCGTCGTCGCGGCGATCGGATCGCTCGGGTTCTACGGCCTGATGATCGGCGGCTGGGCCTCGGGCTCGAAGTACGCCCTGCTCGGCGGCATGCGCGCGATCGCGCAGCTGGTCTCCTACGAGGTCGCCTTCACCCTGGCCGTGATCGGCGTGATCATCCAGGCCGGCTCCCTGTCCTTCGTGACGATCTCCGACGCGCAGATGCCGCTCTGGTACATCGTCCCGCAGTTCCTCGGCTTCCTCGTCTTCTTCGTGGCCGCCGTCGCCGAGTCGAACCGCCCGCCCTTCGACCTCGTCGAGGCGGACGGCGAGGTCGTCGCCGGCTACCACACCGAGTACGGCGGCATGCGCTACGCGATGTTCGCGGCCGCCGAGTTCATCAACGCGATCACCCTCTCCGCGCTCGGCGCCGTGCTCTTCCTCGGCGGCCCGAACGGCCCGTTCCTGCCCGGGCCGCTGTGGATGCTGATCAAGATCGGTGCCTTCCTGTTCGTGCTGATCTGGATCCGCGCGACCCTGCCGCGCGTGCGCTTCGACCAGCTGATGAAGATCGGCTGGAAGGTCCTCCTGCCCGTGGCCACCCTCAACCTGCTGCTGACGGCCGTCGCAGTGGTGTACCTCTAGGAGCCGCCGCCATGCTCGATCAGGTCAAGGGCTTCTCCACGACGTTCCGTCACCTCTTCCAGAAGCCGGTCACCCAGCAGTACCCCGAGTACAAGCGCCCCGTGTACCCGCGCTTCCGCGGCCGCCACCAGCTGCACCGCCACGACAACGGCCTCGAGAAGTGCGTGGGCTGCTCGCTGTGCGCCGCCGCCTGCCCGTCCGACTGCATCCGCGTCGTCCCCGCCGAGAACACCCCGGACAACCGCGTCTCGGCCGGCGAGCGCTACGCCCGCATCTACGAGATCAACATGGCGCGCTGCATCTTCTGCGGCTACTGCGAGCTGGCCTGCCCGTTCGACGCGATCACGCTCGGCAACGACTTCGAGCTGTCGGAGATCTCCCGCGAGGCGCTCGTCTACACGAAGAGCATGCTGCTCGAGAAGCCGGCGCTGCGCACCCCGTCGCAGGCCGTCGACCCGTACGACGTGCCGGCGCAGGACATGGAGCGCGTGCTCGGCATGTACGACATCACGACGGCCACGAACCCCGAGGGCGCCGAGTAGTGGGGATCGTCGTCTTCTTCCTGGCCGCCTTCCTGGCCATCGTCTCGGCCCTCGCGGTCGTCTCGCAGAGGAACCCGTTCGTGTCGGCGCTCGGCCTGCTCGGCAACCTCGTCTCGCTGGCCACGCTGATGCTGCTGCTCGAGGCCCAGTTCGTCGCCGCCGCCCAGGTGATCGTCTACGCGGGCGCGATCATGGTCATGTTCCTGTTCGTGATCGCCTACGTCGGGCCGCGCGGCGAGATCGGCCCGGGCACCCGCAAGCCGTGGCAGGTCGTCCTCGCCGTCGTCGCGGGCCTGCTCGTGGTCACCCAGATCGTGCTCGTCGTCTGGACCACCGACTTCGGCAAGGCGGCGTCGGTCGATGACGCCTTCGGCAGCCCGGCCGCGGTCGGCGAGGCCTTCGTGACCGACTACCTGCTCGCCTTCGAGGGCGTCTCCGTGATCCTCTTCATGGCCGCGGTCGCCGGCGTCATCCTCGGCGCGGGCGCCCGCCCGAAGCGCCTGACGACCGACCAGGTGCTGGCCAAGGAGGGCGAGGCGGAGGCGCGCCGCCGCGCCGCGTCGCGCGCCGCGATCGAGGCCGCCCGCGACGCCGAGCCGGGGGAGGTCCGCTGATGTCCGTCGGCCTGCCGTTCTACCTCTCGGTCAGCGCGATCCTGTTCGCGATCGGCCTCGTCGGGGTGCTGCTGCGGCGCAGCCCGCTCACGACGCTCCTGTCCCTCGAGGTGATGCTCAACTCGGTCAACCTGACCCTGGTCGCCTTCTCGCGCCAGGTCGGGGGCTCCGACGGCCAGGTCTTCGCCCTGGTCGTGATGGGCATCGCCGCCGCCGAGGTCGTCGTCGGCCTCGGCCTGGTGGTCGCGATGACGCGCCGCGAGATGGTCCTCGACACCGACGAGCTGAGGTCGATGAGCGGATGACCG
>JBEGMS010000266.1:0-4871 GCA_041182985.1 Actinomycetota bacterium | reverse complement strand
CTCCCCGACGACGACCCCGCCCGCGCGGCGCGCCTGGTCGACGCGGTGCGCGCGCTCGGCGGCACCCTGCAGCTGCGCCGCGGCGGCGACGAGCTGCGCGCGCTGGTGCGCACGGCGCCCGAGCCGGCCGTCGAGCGCCTCGAGGCGGCGCTCAAGGACGGCCTCGACCCGCACGGCGTGCTCGCGGGGGCGGCGCGGTGAGCCTGCCCGTCACGCGCGTCCCGCCCGCGCCCTCGCAGGGCAGCCCGCGCGGCGACGCCGACCGGCAGGCGTTCGCGACGGGCGCGGGGCCCGAGCGCGACCTGCTCGATGCCTGCGTGCACTGCGGGTTCTGCCTGCCGACCTGCCCCACCTACGTCCTCTGGGGCGAGGAGATGGACTCGCCGCGCGGGCGCATCCTCCTGATGGACCTCGCCGACCGGGGCGAGCTCGGGCTCGACGCCACCGCCGTGCGCCACTGGGACTCGTGCCTCGGCTGCATGGCCTGCGTCACCTCGTGCCCGTCGGGCGTGCGCTACGACCTCCTGATCGAGGCCACCCGCGCGCAGGTCGAGGAGCGCTTCGCCCGCGAGCCCGGCGAGCGCCGCGTGCGCGACGCCGCCTTCGCGGTCCTGCCGCACCACCGCCGCATGACCGCGGTCGCCGCCCCGCTGATCCCCTACCGCGCGTCGGGGCTGCAGCGCGCCCTGCGCCGCTCGCGCCTCTACGGCCGCCTGCCCGAGCGCCTGCGCCGGGCCGAGGCCCTGGCCCCCGTCGTCACCTGGGCCAGCGTGCGCGAGGAGGCCCCTGCCCTGGCCCGCCCCGCCGGCGAGCCCGTCCTGCGCGTCGCGATGCTGACCGGCTGCGTGCAGCGGGCGCTCTTCGGCGACGTCAACGCCGCCACCGCCCGCGTCCTCGCGGCGCACGGCTGCGAGGTGCGCGCCCCGCGCGCCCAGGCCTGCTGCGGCGCCCTCGAGCTGCACGCGGGCCGCGCCCCCTCGGCGAAGGAGCGCGCCCGGCGGCTGATCGCCGACCTCGACGGGCCTGACGTCGACCGCATCGTGGTCAACAGCGCGGGCTGCGGCTCGACCCTCAAGGAGTACGGCCACCTGCTCGCCGACGACCCGGCCTGGGCGGAGCGGGCGGCGGCGTTCGCGGCCAAGGTGCGCGACCTGCACGAGGTGCTCGCCGAGCTCGAGCCGCCCGCCGGGGCGCTCCGGCCCCTGCCGATGCGGCTCGCCTACCACGACGCCTGCCACCTCGCCCACGCCCAGGGCGTGCGCGCGGAGCCGCGCGCCGTGCTGGCCCGGATCCCCGGCCTCGAGCTGGTCGAGATCCCCGACGCGGCGATCTGCTGCGGCTCGGCCGGCGTCTACAACCTGCTGCAGCCCGAGCCCGCCGCGGAGCTCGGGCGGATGAAGGCGGAGAACGTGCGCCGCGTCGCGCCCGACGCGCTCGCCGCCGCCAACCCGGGCTGCCTGATCCAGATCAGCGCGAGCCTCGGCGGCGACGGCGACCCCGTCCCGACCTTCCACCCGGTCGAGCTGGTCGACGCGTCGCTGCGCGGCGAGGACGCCGCGGGCCTGCTCGCGCGTCGCACCGCCCTCCTGCGCAGCGCGGGCGCCGTGCGATGACCTGGGTGCTCGCGGTCCAGGCGGCCGCCGCGCTGTACATGACGGGCGTGATCTGGATGTGCCAGATCGCGCACTACCCCCTGTTCGCGGACGTGGGCGCGGGGATGCCGGCCTACCAGCGCCGCAACCGCGTGCGCACGACCTACGTGGTGGGGCCGGCGATGCTGGCCGAACTCGTGACCGCGGCGATCGTCGTGATCGCCCGGCCCGACGCGATCCCCGCCTGGGCGGCCTGGCTCGGGCTCGCCCTCGTCGCCGTCTGCTGGACCGTCACCATGGCCCTGTCCGTGCCCGCGCACGAGCGGCTGTCGGCGCGCTACGACGAGGCCGCGCTCGAGCGGCTGGTGCGCACGAACTGGATCCGCACCGCGGCGTGGTCGGGCCACGGCGCGCTCGCGCTCTGGATGCTCGTCGTCGCGGCCTAGCGCGGCAGCCGCAGCGCCTGCACCGGCCCGACCCTGAGGCCCCAGCGGTTGAGCGGCACGGCGATGATCACGCCCTGCATCTCCTCGAAGCGGCGGACCCACAGGGCGAGCGGCCCGTACGAGGTGCCGACCGCCGCGAAGACCAGCGCGGCCAGGCCCTGCGCGGGCTCGAGCCCGGGCACGAGGGCCAGGACGAGCAGGACGCCCATCACGGCGCCGACCGGGACGACGCAGCGCCCGAAGGCGTCGGCGGGGGTGCCGAGCGGGATGCCGGCGGCGGGCGTCGCCTGTGCGAGGGCCGTCCGCAGGGTGCGCACGGTGGCCATCGCGCCGACCAGCGCCGCGACCACCGCGATCAGGGCGGCGGCGCGCCAGCCGAGCGCCGGCTCGGCGCCCGTCGCGTAGACCACGACGAGGTTGGCGGCGCCGAGGGCGAACCAGCCGGCGCCGAGGCCGGCCTGGTGGAGGGCGAAGGGGATCAGGGCCACGAGATGGCGACTTACCCGCCGGGCGTCCGATTCCTGCCCGCGGGTCTCAGCCGAGCAGCCGGCGGACCACGTCGAGCTGCAGCTCGACCGCGGTGCCGAGGTCGTCGACGTGGATCCGCTCGTCCCGGTTGTGCATGCCGCCCTCGTAGACCTCGAGCGGGGTGCGCACCATCGGCCAGAAGCCGTACGCGACCGTCCCGAAGGCCTGGCGCACGAAGGCGGCGTCGGTGAAGCCGGTCGACAGCTGCGGCACCAGCACGGCGCCCGGCTCGCGGGCGGCGACGGCCTCCGCGATCGCCGCGTGCAGCGCGGTGCCGAGCGGCGACTCGGTGCCGCCCGTGATGCCCTGGTCGAGCACGACCTCGTGGGGGATGTCGTCGCCCAGGGCCTCGGCGAGCTCGCGCTCGAGGTCAGCCTCGGCGTCGCCCGGCAGGATCCGGCAGTCGACGCCGACCGAGGCCCGGCCGGGCAGCACGTTGCGGGCGCTGGAGCCGGTCAGGAGCGTCGGCGCGATCGTGATCCCGAGCAGGGCGTCGATCTCCAGCGCGAAGGCGGGGTGCAGCGCCGCCACCTCGGCCTCCACCTCGCCGAGGTCGCGGTCGGGGTCGACGCCGAGCGCCTCCACCATCCCGCGGATCGCGGGCACGAGGCGCCGGCGCGTGCGGTGGGCGGCGAGCCGGCCGATCAGCTCCGCGAGCAGCGGCACCGCGTTGCGGCCCATCGTCGGGATCGAGGCGTGGCCGGCCTCGCCGAGCGCCGTGACCGTGGCGGGCAGGGTCGCCTTCTCCCCCACCTGCAGGGTGTAGACGACGCGGCCGTCGGCGAGCTCGAGGCGGATGCCGCCGCCCTCGTCGATCGCGTAGTCGCAGCGCAGGTCGGGCCGCTCGGCGAGGAGCCACGGCATCCCGACCTCCTCGGAGCCGTCCTCCTCGTCGGCCTGGGAGATCAGGAGCAGGTCCCCCGCCGGGGTGAAGCCCGAGCGGGCGAGCTCCGCGATCACGACGCAGCGCGTGGCGAGCTCGTTCTTCATGTCGCAGGTGCCGCGCCCCCACACGTAGCCCTCGTCGTCGAGGTGCGCGTCGAACGGCGGGTGCGTCCAGTCGACCGCATCCGCCGGCACGACGTCGGTGTGCCCGAGCAGCGCGAGCGACGGCCCGGTGCCCGCGCCCGGCAGCCTTGCGATCACGTTGGCGCGGTCGGGGTCGCGGGCGACCAGCTCGCAGGCGACGCCGTTGGCCTCGAGGTACTCCTTGACGACCATCGCGGCGGGCGTCTCGCGGCCGGGCGGGTTCGACGTGTCGACGCGGACCAGGTCCCGCATCAGGCCGACCGCCTCGTCGCGCAGCCGCGTGTCCGCTCCCATCAGGCCTCCCCGCCGGCGACGTCGAGGACGATCTTACCCACGAACGCCTTCCCGACGAAGGCGCGCTGGGCGTCGTGCACGGCCTCCAGGGGGTAGGTGGCGGCGATCAGCGGCCGGATCGCCCCGCGCTCGATCAGCCCCACGAGCTCCTGGAAGACCTCCGGCGGCGAGACGGTCGCGCCGATCAGGGTCAGGTCCTTGAGGTAGAGCGTGCGCAGATCGAGGTCGACGTGCGGCCCCGCGATCGCCCCCGAGACGGCGTAGCGCCCGCCGCGGGCGAGCGCGTCGAGGAGCGACGGCCACGTCTCGCCGCCGACCACGTCGACGACGACGTCGACGGGGCCGAGGCCCTGCACCTCGAGCGCGGCGTCCGCGGCCGCGCCGCGGTCGATGGTGGCGATCGCGCCGAGCTCGCGCACGACCGCGGCCTTCTGCGGCTGGCAGACGCCGATCGGCTCGGCGCCGAGCGCGCGGGCGAGCTGCACGGCGTACGCCCCCACGCCCCCGGAGGCGCCGGTCACGAGCACGCGCTCGCCGGGGGCGACCCGGGCGCGGCGCAGCATGTCGAGGGCGGTCTCGGCGGCCGTCGGGAACGACGCCAGCTCGACCGCGCTGAGCGGCGCGTCGACGGGCACCGCGTTGACGGCCGGCACCGCCGCGAAGTCGGCGTAGCCGCCGTCGAGCTCGGAGCCGACGTAGCGGGCCCGCAGGAGGTCGCCGGGGGCGTCGGGGTCGCGCAACCAGGGATCGACGAGGACGCGCTCGCCGATCCGCTCGTGGGCGACGCCGTCGCCGACCGCGGCGACGACCCCGCAGATGTCGGCGCCCTGGATGCGGGGGAAGGCGAGCGCCTCGTCCCACGAGCCGGCGTCGTCATCGGACCGGGCGTACCAGCCGACGCGCGTGTTGACGTCCGTGTTGTTGACGGCGCAGGCGTCGACCCGCACGAGCACCTCCCCGGGGCCCGGCGACGGGGTCGGGT
>JBEGMS010000265.1:0-3868 GCA_041182985.1 Actinomycetota bacterium | reverse complement strand
ACGCCGGCGAGGTCGCGCGCGAGCTCGACGACCGCCGCCGTGCCGGAGGCGTTGTCGTCGAGGCCGGGGCCCGGCGCGACGTCGTCGCGGTTGGCGATCACGACGACGGCCTCCGTGGAGGCCCCGGGCTCGACGACCCAGACGTTCTCCATCGCGACGTCGCGGCCGTCGGGCCCCGGCGCGGTGAAGGCCGAGCGGCGCACCGTCTCGCCGCTGATCTCGCCGAGCGCCCCGGCCACGTCGTCGGCGGCCTGCCCGGCCGTCGCCGAGCCGGGCGAGCGGTCCGGGACGATCTGCGCGAGCCGGCGCGCGAACTCGGCCGCACGCGGCCCGTCGAAGCTCGGCACCACCACCAGCGAGGCCGACGGGCCGACCGGCGTGCGCACGCTGACGAGCAGGACGACGAGGCCAGGAGCGGCGGGACGATGAACGCGACCCGCAGGGCGCGGCTCCGGCCCGAGGGGCTCCGGCGGTCCGGGCGCGGGGTTCCGAGCGGGTCGGACACAGGCCCCGTGACGGTAGCATTGGCCCGTGCCGACGCCCCACGTGGTCCTGATCGTCGACGACGAGGTGCCGCTCCAGGAGCTGCTCCAGCACGCGCTCGAGCGGGACGGCTACCGGGTCGTCGTGGCGGGCACCGCCGCCGACGGCCTGGACGCCTTCGAGCGCGAGTCGCCCGACGCGATCCTGCTCGACGTGATGCTCCCGGACCGCTCCGGGCGCGACGTCTGCCAGGAGATCCGCTCCCGCTCGACGGTGCCGATCATCATGCTGACCGCCCTCGACGACGAGGTCGACAAGGTCGTCGGGCTCGAGCTCGGCGCCGACGACTACATCACCAAGCCGTTCGGCCTCAGCGAGCTGCGCTCGCGCGTGCGCGCCGTCCTGCGGCGCGCCTCGATGGGCGCCCCGGCCGCCGACGAGCCCGACGTGGCCGTGCTCGAGGAGGCGGGCGTCCGGCTCGACCGCGGGCGCCGCGCCGTCGCCGTGGACGGCGCGGACGTCGACCTCACCTACGTGGAGTTCGAGATCCTGACCACGCTGATGGAGAGCCCGGGGCGCGTCTACAGCCGCACGCAGCTGCTGGACGCCGTCTGGGGCTCGTCCGACTTCCGCGAGCCGCGCACCGTGGACGTGCACGTGCGCCACCTGCGCGAGAAGATCGAGGCGGACCCCGCCAACCCGGTGCGCATCCACACCGTCCGCGGGGTCGGCTACCGCTTCGAGGGCTAGCCGTGGACTGGCTCGTCGACCGGGTCTTCCCGTTCCGGCGGCTGACGGTCTGGCTCGGGCTGCTCGTCCTCGCCGTCGCGCTGATCACCGTCGCGCTGGCCGCCGTCCTCGTCCTGCCGTCCCTGCGCGGCGACCTCGTCGACGAGCGCGTCGCGGCGGTGGCCCGCTCCGCCGAGCAGTCCGCGCCGACCTTCGCCTCCAACTTCGCCGACGCCCTCGCCGGCACGGGCGGCTCGGCCGACGCGAACGCCGTGACCGCGGCCTACGGCGCCCTCACCGACACGCAGGCCGCGGTCTTCCAGCGGATCGACGAGGGCCGGCTGATCCCCGTCACCGAGCCGGTGGCGGACGCGGCGTCGCCGGCCGCGACGCGGGCCGCCGCCGAGGCGGGCGTCCAGCGCGGCACGGCGACCGTCGACGGCACGGAGGTCGCCGAGGCCGCCTACGCGATGCGGATCGGCGACGCCGTCTACGTCGTGCTGCTGCAGTCGAGCCTCGCCGACATCGACGCCGCGGTGCGCCTGACCGTGCGCCGCAGCCTGGTCGGCGCGCTGATCGCCCTGCCCCTCGCCGTCGTCGTCGGCGCGCTCGCGGCGGCGCTCCTGACCCGGCGCCTGCGGCGCCTCGAGCGCGCCTCGAGCCGGATCGCGGCGGGCACGCTCGACGCGCCGATCGAGGACCGCGGGCGGGACGAGATCGGCGACCTCGCGCAGGCGCTCGACCGGATGCGCGACGAGCTCGCCGCCACCGACGCCGCGCGCCGCGCCTTCGTCGCCAACGCGTCGCACGAGCTGCGCACGCCCGTGTTCGCGCTGTCCGGGTTCATGGAGCTGCTCGCCGACGAGGAGGATCCCGCCCGCCGCGACCAGTACCTCGCGACGATGGGCGACCAGGTCGTCCGGCTGACCCGGCTCGCCACGGACCTGCTCGACCTGTCGCGCCTCGACTCCGGCAAGGTGCCGCTCGACATCGAGCCCGTCGAGCTGTCCGCGGTGGCCGCCCGCACCGCCTCCGACCTCGCGGCGGTGGCGCAGGCGCGCGGCGCGATCGTCGACCTCGTCGCGGACCCCGCGATGGCCCTCGGCGACGAGACGCGGATCGGGCAGATCGCCCGCGTCCTCGTCGACAACGCGCTGCGCCACAACCCCGAGGGCGTGCACGTGGTGATCGCGACGCGGGTGGCGGGCGGCGTCGCCTCGCTCGTGGTCGAGGACTCCGGGCCGCGGATCCCGGACCCGGAGGCGCGGGCCGTGTTCGGCCGCTTCGCACGGGGCCGGGGCGCCGGCGAGGGCTCGGGCCTCGGGCTCGCGATCGCCTCCGAGCTCGCCGAGCGGATGGGCGGCCGGCTGGTGCTCGACCAGACGGGCGAGCGGAAGGCGTTCCGGCTCGACCTCGCCGAGGATGCGGGCAATTCCCCGGCGGCTCGGGCCTGAGCGCGGCTAGGCTCGGGGCATGGCCCCGGACCGCCGCAGCCTCACGGTGGTGTCGAACCGCGGCCCGATCCAGTACGGCGCCGTCGACGGCGAGCGCGTCGCGCGACGCGGCTCGGGCGGCCTCGTCTCGGCGCTGCGCGGGCTGATCGGCGGCCACGACGTGACGTGGGTCGCCTGCGCGATCACCCCGGAGGACCGTCTCGTGGCCGCCGAGCGGGCGGGCACCGCCGCGCTCGAGGAGGACGCCGCCGGGCACCCCTTCCGGCTGCGGCTCGCCGCCCCGGCCCCGCCCGACTACGCGGCGATGTACGGCGAGATCGCCAACCCGCTCCTGTGGTTCATCCAGCACCGCCTCTACGGCGAGGGCGTCGAGCTCGCCTCCCCCGCCGAGCTGTCCACGGCCTGGGCCGGCTACCGGCGCTACAACGCGGCGATGGCCGCGGAGGCGCTGCACGCGGCGGACGCCGATGCGGTGATGGTCCACGACTACCAGCTCTACCTCGTGCCGCGCCTCCTGCGCGAGGCGGGCGTCACCGCGCCGATCCTGCACTTCACGCACATCCCGTGGCCCGAGACCGAGGCCTGGCGGCGGCTCCCGGACGGCCTGCTCGCCGAGCTCCTGCACGGGCTGCTGGGGGCCGACATCCTCGGCTTCCAGACGCGGGGGGACGGCGAGCGCTTCCTCGCCACCTGCGCGGAGCTCCTGCCCCTGGCGCACGTCGACCCCGAGGCCCGCACGGTGCGCATCGACGGCCACGAGGCGCGGGTGCGCCACTACCCGATCTCGATCGACCCGGCCGAGTTCCGCGGCCACCGGGACGGCCCGGCGGCCGCGGCGGCGCACGAGGCGCTCCTGCGCGAGCGGCCGCAGCGGCTGATCCTGCGCGTCGACCGCACCGACCCGTCGAAGAACATCGTGCGCGGGTTCCACGCCTACGACCGCCTGCTCGAGCGCCGTCCCGACCTGCACGGCGAGGTCGCGATGCTGTCGCTGCTGGACCCCTCGCGGCTCGCCCTGCCCATCTACGCGGTCTACCTCCAGGAGATCCGCGCGGCCGCCCAGTGGGTCAACGACCGGCATGGCCGACGCGGCTGGCTCCCCATCGACCTGCGCATTGGCGATAACTTCCCCTTGGCCGTCGCCGCGTACCGCGAGTACGACGTCCTCCTCGTGAACTCCATCGCCGACGGCATGAACCTGA
>JBEGMS010000264.1:0-6643 GCA_041182985.1 Actinomycetota bacterium | reverse complement strand
ACTCGGCTGGGGGCCGAGTGGTCGGAGGTTCAAAGCCTCTCGCCCCGCCCTCTCCGGGCGGCGCGGGCCGCGCCGCCCGCGGGCCCCGGGTCAGGGCAGTACGAGGAAGCGCCGCCGGCCTGACAGGCGGTACGCGTGGAATTGCGCGTCGAGGGTGAGGATCCGCGTCTCGCCCGTCGCCTCCGCAGCGGCCACGAGCGAGGCGTCGGCGATGCTCGTCGGCGCGTCCGCGTAGGCCCGCATCAGCGCGCCGATCGCGCCGATCGAGGCGGCCGGCACATCCACGATGCGCAGCGCGCCCCGCTCGACGAGCCCGACGAGCGCGTGCACGGCGAGCGTGCCGACGCGCCGCTGCAGCAGGTTGCCGGCCTCGGCGAGGACGGGCCAGGTCGTCTCGAGGTCCTCGTCGCCGTCGGCGATCGCCTGCCGGCACTCGTCGTGGTCGGGGTCGCGCCGGTCGAGCAGCGCGATCAGGGGACCGGCGTCAACCAGCATCGCGCTGCCGCCGCAGGGCCCGGGACTCGTCCGCCTGGCGGCGGTGCTGCTCCTCGAGGATGTCGCCCAGCTCGTCCGGCTCCGCGGGCCGCGGCGTCAGCGACGAGTCGAAGCGGCCCACGGCGTCGCCGAGGCGCTCGAGGGTCGTGGGGCGCGGCCCGGCGGCCAGCGTGCGCTCGACCGACGCGCGGACGTAGTCGGACACGCTCAGGCCGGCCGTGCGCGCAGCCCGGCGGATGGCGGACTCGGTGGCCTCGTCGAAGCGGATGGAGAGCATGCCCATAGCGTATGACGGTACCAGAATCACCTGTCATACAGACGGTGCGCGAATCGGCGCCGCTTTCGCGCGCAGCGTCCGCGAGGTCGCGCCGCCTCAGCCCGGCAGCGCGCCGGAGAACACGTGCCCCTGCGCGCAGCGGGCGGTGTAGCCCGTGCGGCCCTCCTCGCCGTGCACCGACACCTGGTCGGGGGCGAAGGCCGTGCCGCAGGTCGGGCAGAAGCGCGGCTGGTCGACGCTGCCGCGGCAGGCGGGGCAGAGCACGGGCAGCACGCGCTGCTGGATCCGGAAGCCCGCCACGAACTCGTCGCGGGTCTCGGCGAAGCGGTCGAGGGGGCCGCCGCAGCCCAGGCAGTGGTCGCGCTCGGCCACGGGGCTCACGGTGCAGATCAGGTCGGCCTCGAGGACGGCCGTCGCGTGGTCGTCTGGCTCGAGCGCCTCCACGGTGGCGTCGACCGACACCACGGCGCGCTCCGAACTGACGCGGCCGAAGCGCACGAGCGCCCCGGTGAGGAAGCGCGAGTCGATGCCGGCGTCGGGGCCCGGGGTCTCGATCCGCACCTCGGCGCCGTCGAGGTCGGCGGCGGTCTCGCCCGGGGCCCAGCCCGCCAGGTGCATCACGGAGCGCCCGCCCGAGGCGCGCAGCCAGAAGGCGATCCCGTCGGTGCCTGCGCAGACGGCGGGCGACCAGACGATGCGCGCGTCGTCGACCGTGAGCTCGTCGCCGTCGATCCGGACCCAGGGCATCGGATCGCCCGCCCGGGCTAGACGGTGCCCTGCGTGTGGACCGGCAGGAAGTGGTCGACGGAGCGCAGCAGCACGAGCTCGCCCGCGATGCCGCGGCCGTCGACCTTGGCCAGCATGCTGCGGGTGAGGGCGTCGTCGGCCCCGTAGCCGAAGGTGCGGGCGACGCGGAAGCGCATCCAGCCCGAGCGCCACGTCTCGCCGTGCCACGGGTTGAGGGGGCACAGGACGAGGCCCGCCTCCTCCATGCGGTCGGGGTCCTCGAGGCGCAGCTCGAGGAACAGGTTCTCCCAGTCGGCGGGCTCGTCGGCGAGGATCGCGTCGAGCTGCTGGACGAGCGTCGGCATGGGCTGAAGCCTACCTGAGGGCGTGGCCGCCCGGCTGGTCAGATCGCGACCGCGCTGGCGGCCACCGCGGTGATCGGCATGGAGGAGGAACGGGTTACGCGACGCATTCGGCCCGGACTCAGATCCCGCTCGCGACCACTGTGAGATCGCCGCGATCGTAGTTCGGCGTAGCCACCGAGGAGCCGACGACCGGCTGTCGGCAGCGGGCGCGCACCGTGTACTGACCGGCCTCGACGACGGCGGCACCGGTCAGGTTCACGGAGACGAAGACCGCGCCGCTGTCCACCGTCGGCGTCATGGTCGCCGAGGCGGTCTGGCTGATGGTCGTCGTCGTCCCGGTGCCCGAGACGAGCTGGAGGAAGCATTCGACGTCGGCTGCGTCGTTGTATCCACCTGTTCCCTTGAAGATCGAGAGCGAGGCCGTCGCGACGAGGCGACTGCGCGTGGTGACGGCCATGGCGCCCGTTCCCTCGCCTGCCGTGCCGGTGTCGATCACGGTGAACAGGGTGTTGAGGAGCAGCGCGTAGTTGGCGGGGTTATTTGTGGCCGAGGCCGACGCCGTCGGGCCGGCTGCGCCGGTCGGACCGGCCGCTCCCATCGCGCCGACCGCGCCCGTGGGGCCGGTGTCCCCCTTCTCGCCCTTGAGCGCCGTGCGGGCGGCGGTCGAGAGGTCGGCCGCGGCGATCGAGCCGTCCTTGATCTTCGGGGAGGTGACGGCGTTCTTCTTCAGCTGCTGCGTGCCGACGCTGTTCTTCGGCAGCTGCGTGACGGCCCAGCCCGTGCCGCCCATCGCGAAGACGAGGGCGATGATCGAGATCACGAGGGCGGGGGAGGGGCGGCGCACGGCGTGATCGTAGTGAACGCGTAGTCCGCGCGTCGGGCGGCGCCGATCCCCGTGCAGGAGAACCCCCGCCGGGCGAGTAGACCCAGCCGTGGCCACTCGTTCGCGTTCGTCCAAGCCTGCCCCGAAGAAGCCCCGCGCGAGCGCGTCCAAGGCCGCGCCGAAGCGCAAGCCCGCCGCCCGCAAGGCCGCGCCGCGGAGCACCCAGCCGAGCCCGGTCCCGCGGCTCGTCTGCGGCCTCGGGCTGACGCTCCTGGGCGTCTTCCTGGGCCTGCTCCTGTGGTTCGGGGTGGACGGGTCGTTCGTCGGCGAGCGCCTGTCGTCGGGCGCCCGCATCGCCTTCGGCGACTTCGCCGTCTTCCTGCCCGTGATCCTGGTCGGGGCCGGCGCGCTGGTCCTGCAGCGCACGATCCCGCCCGCGTTCCGCCGTCGGCTGGCCGGCGTGCCCCTGATCCTGCTCGCGCTCCTGATCGCGCTCTCGAACGACGAGACCACCGGTCGGGCCGCGGAGAGCGCCGGCGGCTTCGTCGGCGGCAACCTGCACCGCCTGCTCGGCGCCGCCGCGGGCGACGCGGGGGTCCTGCTCGTGATCCTCGCGCTCGTCGTGACCGGGGTCGTGCTCGTGGCCGGCCAGCGGATGTCGGTGATGTGGCGGGCCTTCTGGGACACGATGGTCGACCTCTACACGGCGATCGTCGAGCGGATCGACGACGCCTCCGCCCGCCGCGCCCTGGCGCGCGAGGAGGAGGAGCGCCAGGCCGTGATCGAGCAGCGCGAGGCCGCCAAGGCCCGGCGCGCGGAGGCCGCCGCGCTCAAGGCCCAGCCGGAGGAGATCGTGTTCCCCGACCCGGTGCACGAGATCTGGGGCGACGAGGACGAGGCGGCCGCCATGGCCGAGCCGACGCCCCTGCCCGAGCCCACCGCGGAGCCCACCGCCGATCCGACCGCCGAGCCCTCCTGGGACGAGCCCGTGGCGGAGACGCCCGAGAGCGTGTTCGCCGACGACGAGTCAGGCGAGCCCACGATCGACCTGTCCGGCATCGAGCGCCCGCGCCGCCTGCACAAGGACTACCGGCTGCCCGACGCCTCGGTGCTCTCGAAGTCGACGGCGGCCGAGATCGAGCAGTCCGCGCTCGACCGCATGGGCCAGACCCTCGTCGAGGCGCTCGAGAGCTTCGGGGTCAAGAGCCGCGTGATCGGCACCGTCTCGGGCCCGCGCGTGACGCGCTACGAGATCCAGCTCGCCCCCGGCACGAAGGTGGGCCGGGTGTCCGCGCTCAAGGACGACCTCGCCTACGCGCTGGCCACGACCGACATCCGCATCCTCGCCCCGATCCCCGGCAAGCAGGCGGTCGGCGTCGAGGTGCCCAACACCTCCCCGAATCTCGTCACCCTCGGCGACATCCAGGGCGCCTTCCCCGGCGGCTCGTCGCCGCTGACGGTCTGGCTCGGCAAGGACATCTCGGGCAACCACGTCCACGCCGACCTCGCGAAGATGCCGCACGTCCTCGTCGCCGGCACCACGGGCTCGGGCAAGTCGGGCTGCCTCAACGCGATGCTGGTCTCGATCCTGCTCAACGCCTCGCCGGACGAGGTCAAGATGATCCTGATCGACCCCAAGCGGGTCGAGCTCAACCACTACGAGGCGATCCCGCACCTCCTCACGCCCGTCGTCACCAACATGAAGAGCGCGGCCGCCGCGCTCCTCAACGTGGTCGGCGAGATGGAGCGCCGCTACGAGAAGCTCGGCACGGCCCGCAGCCGCAACATCGTCGAGTTCAACAAGTCCCGCATCAGCGCGGGCCGCGAGGAGGAGGCGCTACCCTACGTCCTCGTCGTGATCGACGAGCTCGCCGACCTGATGATGGTCGCGCCCGCCGAGGTGGAGGACTGCATCATCCGCCTCGCCCAGAAGTCGCGCGCCGTCGGCATCCACCTCGTGCTGGCCACGCAGCGCCCGTCCGTCGACGTCATCACCGGCATGATCAAGGCCAACGTGCCGAGCCGCATCGCCTTCGCGGTCTCGTCGATGACGGACTCGCGCGTGATCCTCGACACGCCGGGCGCCGAGAGCCTGCTCGGCCAGGGCGACATGCTCTACCGCCCGATCGGCACGAGCCGCATCCAGCGCATCCAGGGCGCCTTCGTCGGCGAGGACGAGGTCGGCCTCGTGGTCGAGCAGTGCCGCCGCCAGGCCGAGCCCGAGTTCGAGGAGGGCTTCCTCGACATGCCGGCCCTCGTCGCGGGCCAGGGCGGTGGCGCGGACGCCGACGACGACTCCGATCCGGACTCCGACCCCCTGCTCGAGGACGCCCTCAAGGTGGTCTGCAACCACGAGACCGCCTCGGTCTCGCTCCTGCAGCGGCGCCTGCGCGTCGGCTACACCCGTGCGGGCCGGCTGATCGACATGCTGGAGCGGCGCGGCGCGATCTCGGGCTACGAGGGCTCGAAGCCCCGCCAGGTCCTGATCACCGAGGCCGACATCCCGCGCCTGATGGCCGGGGGCGGCACGGCCGTCGCCGCCGCGTCCGCGGACGCGGGCGACGAGCCCCCGTTCGACGTCGACGAGGACTAGCGGGCCACGGCGAAGGCCGTGACCGCGATGTCGTCCGCCTCGTAGACGGTGCCCGTGCTGCCGCCCGCATCCCCGCAGCGGAGGACGATGTCGTAGGTGCCGGCCGCGACGTCGGCCGCGCCGGTGAGACCGAGCGTGTCGGTTTCGCCTGCGGGCAGGTACTCGGTGGCGGAGCCGCCGTAGGTGAGGTCGAGCAGCCCGGGCCCCGGGACGCCGAGGAAGATGGTGCAGGACGCGGCGTCCGCTACACCGCCCGCGTTGCGCAGGGAGACCTGGGCGCTGATCACGATCCGGCTCGGCTGGCTGACCGTGATCGCGCCGGTGCTCCCGCGGCAGTTGCTGTAGCACGGGACGGGGGTGGGGGCGGCCGGATCCGTGGAGATGACGTTCACGCTGGAGCTCATGAAGGACTGGTTGTTCTTCTGAACTGCGCTGGCGGTGCCGAGCACGCCCTGCGGCCCCCGCTCGCCCTGCGGTCCCGCCGGTCCTGCCGCGCCGGCGAGCAGCGTGCCCGCGGCGAAGTCAGCCGCCGACAGCGACCCGTCCTTGACCTTGGGGCCGGTGACCGCGTTGGCCTTGATCTGCGAGGTGCCGACGCTGTTGCGCGGCAGCTGGGTGACGGCCCAGCCGGTGCCGGCGAGGCTGAAGAAGAGCGCGATCAGACTGATTACGAGGGCGGGGGAGGGCCGTCGCATGCGCGAAGGGTACGGCATCGGCGTCCGTCCCGCCGGCCGGGGTGCGCGAAGATACGCGTATGAGCCCCTTCGCCGCTCGCCACGCGCAGCCCGCGGGTCCCGGCCCGGTCCGGCAGTGGGCCGAGCCGATCGCGATCGGCGCGGTCTCGATCGCCCTGATCGCCGGCGTGATGCTGTATCTCGGCACGGCCGGGGTGTTCGGGCCGCTGCTCGTCCTCGTGATCGCCGCCGTCCTCGGCTGGCGCTACGGCTTCGTCAAGGGCACCGTCGGGGCGGGGCTGCCGATCGCGATCCTGATCGCCGCCGAGCTCGTGCGCCAGCAGCTCTCCGGCGACAAGGCCTCCGGGGTGATCCAGAGCGTCCTCATCGGAGCCAGCGTGATCCTCTTCATGGCCGGCATCGCCTTCCTCGCGAGCGCCCTGCGCGGCCGCTACCGCCAGCCGCGCGAGGCGCGGCGCGAGCCCGACACGGACTACACTCCGGACAGCCCATGGCGCTCGTAGAGGAGCAGGGAGGGACGCGAAGCCGGCCATGAAGAGGATCACGCTGGCCCCGATGAGGACGCTCTGGATCACGCCGGAGGCCTTGTCGCCGGAGAGCTGCTGGCGCACGAGCTCGTCGGCGATCAGGATCGCGATCGGCAGCCCCGCCCCGACGGTGCCCTTGACG
>JBEGMS010000263.1:0-9879 GCA_041182985.1 Actinomycetota bacterium | reverse complement strand
AGGTGCGCGTCGGAGATCGTGGGCTCGGTGCCGCCGTGGCCGTAGCAGGCCGGGCCGGGGCGGGCCTTGGCGCTGCGGGGGCCGACGCGGAAGGCGCCGCCCTCGTCGACGAAGGCGATCGAGCCGCCGCCCGCGCCGATCGCGTGCACGTCGAGCATCGGCACGAGCAGCGGGTAGCCGCCGACCCAGGTGTCGCGGGCGGAGGCCTCGGCGACGCCGTCGGGGGTGACGATGCCGATGTCCGCGGAGGTGCCGCCGACGTCGAAGGTGATCAGCCGGTCGCGGCCCGACAGCGCGCCCGCCCACTGGCCGCCGAGGATGCCGGCGGCCGGCCCCGACAGGAGCAGGGTGACGGGCCGCTCGGCGGCGGCGCGCACGCTGGCGACGCCGCCCGACGACATCATCACGTGCAGCTCGCCCTCGACGCCCGCGGCCTTCAGCGCCCCGTCGAGGCGCTCCAGGTAGCGGCCCGTGCCGGGGCCGACGAAGGCGCTCATCAGGGCGGTCGTGAAGCGCTCGAACTCCCGGAACTGCGGCACGATCCCGGCCGAGGTGGTCACGAAGGCATCGGGGATGACCTCGCGCACGATGTCGGCGGCGCGCTCCTCGTGGGCGGGGTTGAGGTACGAGAACAGGAAGCAGACGGCGACGGCCTCGACGCCGTCCGCCCGGAGGGCCTCCGCGGCGGCTCGCACCTCGTCCTCGGCGAGCGGCACGACGACCTCGCCGGTCGGCGGGGCGATCCGCTCGGAGACGACGTGGCGGTGGCGGCGCTTGGCGAAGGGCCGCGCCTGCCAGGGGATGTCCTGCACGACGCTGTAGTGCTGGGGGCGCTGGTGGCGGCCGATGTGGACGACGTCGCGGAAGCCACGCGTCGTGATCAGGCCCACCTCCGCGCCCTCGAACTCGAGCACGGCGTTGGTGGCCACCGTGGTGCCGTGGAAGACGCCCGTCACGTCGCCCGGGCCGATCCCCGCCTGCCCGCAGAGCTCGCGGATGCCCTGCACCATCGCCTCCTCCGGCGCGGCCGGCGTGGAGGGCACCTTGTGCACGTGGACGGCGCCGGCCACGGCGTCGAACAGCATCAGGTCCGTGAAGGTGCCGCCGATGTCGACGCCGATCACGCGGCTCATGCGCCCGCCTCCCGCTCGGCGCGCGCCCAGGCGGCGACGAGGCTCGCGGGGCAGCCGACGAGCTCCTTGGGCTCGGGCGCCTTGAAGGCCTTCGCCTTCGAGGTCGTGACGCCGTAGGCGCAGAGCGCCTCGACGAGCGGCACGGCGCACGAGGTGCCGTCGAGGACGGGCACGCCGAGGGCCTCCTGCATCGCCTTGTCGATCGGGCCGAGCCCGGCGCAGCCGAGCAGGATCGCCTCGGCGCCGTCCTCGTCGATCGCCAGGCGCGCGTGCTCGACGATCAGGCGCTTCGTGCGCTCGAGGTCGGCCTCGATCTCGAGCACCGACAGGGGCGTGCAGCGGATCGAGGCGCAGCGCTCCCGCATCCCGGCGCGCTGCACGGCCTCGGCGAGGAACGGCTCGACGCGGGGGATCACCGTCACGATCGACCAGCGGTGCGCGACGAGGCTCGCCATGTGCATCGCGGCCTCCGCGATCCCGACCACCGGCACGTCGGCGACCTCGCGGCAGGCGTGGAGCCCCGGGTCGCCGAAGCAGGCGATCACGTAGCCGTCGTACTCGCCCCTCGTGCGGGTGACGAGCTCGAGCACGTGGTAGGCGGCGATCGCCTCGTCGGCGAAGCCCTCGATCGAGCGCGGCCCCGCCTCCGGCGAGACGCAGGCGATCTCCGTGTCGGGGCGCGCGACGGTGCGGGCCGCCGCGGCGATCTCGTCGGTCATCGCCTGGGTGGTGTTGGGGTTGATGACGAGGATGCGCGTCACAGCCCGAACCGCTCCCGGGCCGACTCGCCCCCGTCGAACTGGATCAGCGTGCACTCCTCGAGGCACTCGGCGTCGTGGCCGGGCGGCAGCACGAACGCCTCGCCCGCCCGCACCACGAGCTCGGTCCCGTCGGGCCACCACACCCGCAGGCGGCCCGTCGCGCAGTAGCCGACGTGCGTGTCCGCGCAGGGCGCGGGCTCGAAGTCGCGGCTGTGCAGCCAGCCCGTCGGGTAGACGGCGCGCGTGACCGGGGTCGCGCCGAGGCGCAGGGTGTCCTTGCGCACGCCGGCCACGTCCCGCGACTCGCCGGCCGCGTCGAAGGAGGCGCTCAGCGCCGCGTCGGTGCCGAGGGGCGCGCCCATCAGCAGGTCACGGGCGGGGTCTCGATCGTCTCCTCCCACGCGAGCGCGGCCGCCATCACCGTGGCGGCGTCGCGCCCCGTGATCATCAGCCCGTCGCGGGTCGTGCAGGACGGCCAGCCGAGGTGGTTGAAGGCCCGCGTGAACGGCGTCATCTGCAGGCGCAGCTCGAACGTCTCCGGCTCGGAGACGGGCGGCAGGTCGACCGGGATCGTCGGGTTGATCAGGATGTCGTGGCTGAGCTCGCGCTCGCAGCGGAAGCGGTAGGCCGCCATGTCGCGCTCGGCCTGCAGGTAGGCGACCGCCGTCATCTCGCGGCCCAGCGTGAGCTTGGCCTGCAGGTCGGGCGAGTACTCGTCCCAGCGGGTCTCCATCAGCTCGCGGTGCGTGTCCGCCGCCCAGGAGGCGAACAGCGGGAACAGCGCGTCGTAGTTCGGCAGCTCGGCCTCGACGACCTCGTTGCCGAGCGCGGCCATCGCGTCCGCCGCGGGCGTCGCCATCAGGACCCCGATGCGCAGGCCGCTGAGGCGCGGGGTCGGCCGCTCCATCACGCCGAGCGCCTCGAGCGCGAGCATGTTCTCGTCCATCGTGCGGGCCATCGGCCCGACGTGGTCCATCTGCGGGATCAGGGGGAAGCAGCCCTCCTCGGGCACCTGGCCCCACGGGCCCTTCCAGCCGGAGACGCCGCAGGCCGCCGACGGGATCCGGATCGAGCCGCCCGTGTCGGTGCCGAGCGTGATCGCGAACAGCCCCGCGGCGAGCCCCGCGGCCGAGCCGCCCGACGAGCCGCCGGCGATCCGGCCCGGGTGGCGCGGGTTCTGGCAGAAGCCGTAGTGCACGTTCTGGCTGGTCACGCCCCAGGCGAACTCCGACAGGTTCGTCTTGCCGACGATCACGGCGCCCTGGTCGACGAGCCGCTGCACGGCCACCGCCGTCGTGCCGGGCACGTGGTCCCTGAAGTGGGCCGAGCCCGCGGTGGTGCGGATGCCCGCCGTGTCGAACAGGTCCTTGGGGCCGAACGGCACGCCGGCCAGGAGGCCCTGGCGGCGGTGGCGCGGCATGGTGCGCGCGTCGTGCAGCGCCTCCTCCGCGCAGACCGTGATGAACGCGTTGAGGTCGGCGCGCTCCTCGATCCGCCGCAGGTGGTGCTCCACGACCTCCTCCGGCGACACCTCGCCGCCGCGCACCGCGGCCGCGATCTCGAAGCAGCTCCAGTCGTGCAGGGGGCGGTCGGGGAGGGTCATGCGGCGCGGCCTCTCAGGAGTCGGGGTGCTCGACGGCGTGCTCGGCGTCGGGGTCGAGGGTGGCGACCGGGTGGTCGTCGGGGGCCTCGGCCTTCGGGTGGTTGACGATCGCGACGCCCGCCACGGTGACGGCCATGCCGAGCAGGGTGACGGCGCCGGGGATGTTGCCGCGCAGGATCTCGATCACGCCGGCCACCACGGGCGGCAGGAACGACCAGGCCATCACGCGGCCGGAGGGCCAGCGGGCGAGGGCCACGAAGAAGCAGACGTAGGCGACCAGCTGCGGGCCGAGGCCGAGGAAGGCCATCGAGATCCAGAAGCCCGGCTCGCCCCACTGGGTCGTCGAGGGGTCGCCCGACAGGAACATGAACGGGATCAGGAGGATCGTGCCGCACAGGAACTGGGCCCAGGTGAAGCCCCAGAGGTCGGCCTGCACGTTCTTCACGCTCATCCAGCGCACGACCACGCTCGAGGCGGCGTAGCCGACGGCGCCGATCATCACCGCGACGACCCCGAACACGAACTCGCCGCCCGAGCCCGTCTCCGTCGGGTTCGAGAGCACGATGATCACCACGCCGACGAAGCCGACGACGAGGCCCGCGGCGCGCAGCAGCATGATCCGCTCGTGCAGCGACACGCGGGCGAACAGCACCGCGAAGAAGGGCGCCGAGTTGAGCAGCACCGAGGCGATCGCGGGGCCCGCGTACTGGGTGCCGAGGCCGAGGCCGGCGAGGGACAGCGTGGTGGAGCCCGCGCCGACGAGCAGCGCGTAGAACCAGACCTTCCCGGAGCGGGGGATCAAGCCGCCGAGGACGGGCATCAGGACGAGCAGCAGCACCGTGGCGATCGCGGCGCGCAGGAACGTGATGATGCCGGCGGGCGCGTAGTCGAACGCGATGTCGGTCGCGTTGAACGCGGCCCCCCAGAAGAACATCGTGATGCCGAGCAGGAGCGGAACCGGCACCCTGCCCAGGAACGAATCGGTCATCTCCCCCTCCTCCGAAAGGGGCGCGGCGGGCGTCCGCCCGACGCGCGGCTTCCGCGCGCGCCCGCCACAAGGCGGACGCGCACGGAGGTCACGCTAGACCAGCGGGCTGGTCCCCGCCATCCAGATGATGACGCGCTGGAACTTCCCGTCCTCGTTGAAGTCGAAGAAGTTGCAGTTGTACATGTCGTTCTTGGTGCCGTCCTTGAGCTCGCCGCGGTAGTCCTGCTCGGTGGACACCTTGCCCTTGTCGGCCTCTACGACCATGTTGTGGATCTGGTGCTCGATGAAGACCGAGTTCTCCGTGAAGTCGGTGAACATCCGGCGGATCTCGTCCTTGCCGTTGTGCGTGACGTTCGCGGTCTGGATGGTCAGCGTCGCGTCATCGGCGAAGTGCGAGACGATCAGCTCGACGTCCTGCGCGTCGACGGCGTCGAAGTAGGTCTGCGGCGCCTTCGCCAGCGCGGCGTAATCCCAGGCCATGTCGGCTCCTCTCTCGGTGGATTTCCCCGGGGCGTGCGCCCCGGTCGGCATCCTATGGGGTATCCGCTGGTCGGGCAAGGATTTCCCGGGCGCCTAGATCGGCCGGGCGCCACCCCGCAGATCCCGCATCCGCCCGGCCCGCCGGGCGTCGGTCAGGAGCAGCGGCACGTCGACCTCGTGCAGCCGCCCGAAGTCGGCGTCGAAAGTCGCGATCGCGTCGCAGCGGTGCGCGATCGCCGTGGCGGCCATCGCGGCGTCGTACGAGCGCAGCCCGGTCGAGAACATGATCGCCGGCACCTCGTCGAGGATGGTGGTGAGGTCCGCCCGGAGCCAGTCGATCGACGCGAGGTACTCGGCCCAGCGGCGCCGCGTGCGGGCCGTCAGCGAGCGCGAGCGGCGGCGCACCCGCGCGTCCAGGAGCCCCGCGCGCCGGTCGCGTCCGGCGCCGAGCGCCGCGATGTACGACATCGCCTGCGGGACCTCGAGGTCGACCAGCTCGCTGAACACGATGCTCGCCCCGCGCTCGCTGAGGAGCGTCAGGAGCTCGCGGGACTCGCGGTGGCGCGGGTTCGACTCGACCATCGACTCGACGATGAACGAGGTGTCGACGAGGACGCGCAGCGGGCCCGACGGGATCGGGTCGCCGATCGCGCAGACGCCGCGAGCGGGTTCCCGGTGGGCCACCGCGGTCAGCGCCCGATCGCCCTGCGGGTGTCGATCGGGCGCGGGCAGCGGATGCCGCCGAGGGCCTTCTGCGCCTGCCGGCGGCGGGCCTCCGGGTCGGTGATCCGCGCCGGCGTGAACGTCGCGTCGACGGCCTTGATCAGGCGGTGGCTGCGGGGCGTCGTGCCGTTGCGGTGCGGCTGGGCGGCGGAATCGCTCATCTCGCCCCCAGCGTACCAAGCGGTCGGCGCACGTGTCCGTGCCGGTCTCGCGCCGGTTTCGCGCGCATCCGCGCGGATCCGTCACGTGCCCCCGGGAGGGGCTCAGGGGCGCCCGGCGGCGGCCCCGGCGGGGGCGCGGGCGGTCCGCTCGAAGGCGGCGATCGAGGCCTCGACGTCGGCCTTGGCGATGTCGCGCACGATCAGGACGAGCCGCGAGGCGCGGTCCTCGTCGGGCCAGGCTTCGAGGTGCGCGGGCGGGTGGATCACGTGCTGCACGCCGTGCAGGACGAGCGGGCCCTCGGCGCCGGTGTCGAGCAGGCCCTTGACGCGCAGGACGTCGTCGCCGCGGGCCTGCAGCAGCATCGCCAGCCAGAGCCCGAACATCGTCCAGTCGAGCGGCTCGTCCCAGCGCAGCGCGAGCGCGTGCACGCCGAGGTGGTGGTCGCCGTGGTCATGCGCGTGGTGCCCGTCGCCGACGGCCTCGAGCCAGTGGCGCACCTCCTCGGCGCGGCGGTCGGCCGCGAGCACCCCGAGCCCGACGAGCCGCGCCGCGTCGACCCGCCCGTGGTCGGCTGCGAGGATCGCGCAGGCCGGGTTGGCGGCGCGCACGAGCGCCTCGGCCGTCGCCGGGTCGGCGCCCGCGAGGTCGCCCTTGGCGAGGACGACGCGGTCGGCGACCGCCACCTGCTTGGCCCACTCGGGCTGGCGGCGGGCCTGCAGCGGGGCGTTGACGCAGTCGACGACGCAGACGACGCCGTCGGCCATGTAGTGGCTCGCGAGCATCGGGTCGGACTGCAGCGTGGCCAGGACGGGCACGGGGTCGGCGAGGCCGGTGGTCTCGACGACGACGCGCCCGAAGCGGGGCAGCTCGCCGCGGTGCACGCGGGCCTCGAGGTCGCGCAGCTCGTCGACGAGGTCCGTCCGGATGGTGCAGCAGACGCAGCCCGAGTCGAGGATCACCGTCTGCTCGTCGACCTGGCGCAGCAGGTGGTGGTCGAGCGGCACCTCGCCGAGCTCGTTGACCAGCACCACGGCGTCGGCGAGGAGCGGGCTGCGCAGGAGCTCGCCGAGGAGCGTGGTCTTGCCGGCCCCGAGGAAGCCGGTCACGAGGGTCAGGGGGATGCGGCCGCTCATCCGCGCAGGGCCTCGAGGTAGGCGGGGTCGAGCGGGTCGAGCGGCCGGCCGCCCCGCAGCCGCTGGAGCTCCGCGAAGAGGGCGGCGAGGTCGCCGCAGAGGATCGCCTCGCCGGACGGGCCGCGCAGGATGTAGGCGGTCTCCTCCCACTCGTCGACCCGCAGGCGCAGCGGCGCGAGCGCGCGGTTGAGGAGCTCGGTCCGCCGCAGCCGCTCGCGCAGCGCCGCGCGGCGCGCGCCGACCTCGGCGCGGTCGCCCGCGCCCTCCGACCAGTGGGCCGCCGCCCCGAGGGTGCCGCACATCGAGCACATGCCCGAAGCGTTGCGCATCCCGGGTCGCGGCGCTTGCCCGCCGCCGCCCGGGGCGGTAGGTTGCCCCCCGGCAAACCTGCATTCACAGGAGGAAAGCGCATGGCCAAGGAGATGCTCGTCGCGTACGGCGTGGACGTCGACGCGGTGGCCGGTCAGATCGGCTCGTACGCGGGCGGCGATTCCCCGTGCGACATCTCGCGCGGCCTGTTCGCCGGCGAGGTCGGCACGCGCCGCATGCTGAAGCTGTTCGACACGTACGGCATCAAGACGACCTGGTTCATCCCGGGCCACTCGATCGAGACGTTCCCGGAGGACATGAAGGCCGTCGCCGACGCCGGGCACGAGATCGGCATGCACGGCTACACCCACGAGAACCCCATCGCCATGTCCCCCGAGCAGGAGGAGGCGGTGATGCTGAAGAGCATCGAGCTGATCGAGCAGCTCTGCGGCCGCCGCCCGACCGGCTACGTGGCGCCGTGGTGGGAGTTCTCGCCGATCACGAACGAGCTCCTGCTGAAGCACGGGATCAAGTACGACCACTCCCTGATGAACGAGGACTTCCACTGCCACCGCGTCCGCGTCGGCGACTCGTGGAAGCTGATCGACTACTCGGCCCCGGCCGACACCTGGATGGAGCCGCTCAAGCGGGGGCAGGAGTCCCCGCTGATCGAGATCCCGGCCTCCTGGTACCTCGACGACCTGCCCCCGATGATGTTTATGAAGAAGGTGCCGAACTCGCACGGCTTCGTGAACCCGCGCGACATCGAGCAGATGTGGATGGACCAGTTCGACTACCTCTACCGCGAGGAGGAGGAGGTCGTCTTCACGATGACGGTGCACCCCGACATCTCGGGCCGCCCGCACGTGATCACGATGCACGAGCGCATCATCGAGCACATCAACAAGCACGACGGCGTCCGCTGGGTCACGTTCGACGAGATCGCCGACTGGTACGACCAGAAGCACCCCTTCCAGGGGTAGGCGCTGACCGGCGCGTCCCCGTCCCGCACGCCGGGGCGGGGGCGCCCCCTCAGCGGACCGGCCGCACCTCGATCACGAGCTGGTCGGTCGTCTCGACGATGGCGCCCCGCCGGGCACGGGGCGCGGGCCGGCGTCCGTCGGCCCTGGGCCGCACCGAGATGTCGATCGCGAGACCCAGGGTGTCGGCGATGCGCAGCAGGGTGTCGAGGGACGGGACGTGCTCGCCGAGCTCGAGGCGGGCGACGTGCGGCTGCGGCATCCCGAGGGTCCTGCCGAGCGCGGCCTGCGTGAGGCCATGGCGCGTGCGGTGCAGCAGGACGGCGCGAGCGACCGCGGAGGCCAGGGCGCGGGCGTAGACGATCTCGCGCAGCGCCGGGTCCCGGTCGACGGCCTCGTCCTCGACCTCGCGCCAGGGGCGGGTGCGGGCTGCGGTCGGCATATCCGTGATGATACCACCACTGGTATCAAGGGCCATGGCGGTGCTCCTCCTCATGTGGATGCTGGTCACGGGCCCTCGCAGCCCGGACGGCGCGGTCGAAGCCGCGGCGGTCGCGGCCGGCCTCCGGGGCGAGCGCGAGCAGGACGACCATCTCACCGCCGCGGCGGTAGAGCAGCCGCCAGGGGCTGCGACCGGCCCGCGGCCGGAGCTCGCGCAGGCCGGAGCCGGCCGGCCCGCGGACGGCTGAGGACCACGGGTGGCCGATGTCGCCCTCGTGCGCCTCGAGGACGGCGATCGCCTGGCGGATCGCCGCCCGCTCGCCGGGCGCTCGCGCCTGCAGGGCGTCGAGCTCCCTGCGGCATCCCTCGTGCACCTCGATCGCGATGCGGCGGGGCTCGTCCGGCATGCGACGAGGGTCCGTGACCACCCTGCTCCTGCGCTGATGCGCTTCCGCACGGGATGCGCACAGGCTGCGGCGTCGGCCGCACGGGATCGGCCACGGTGCACGCCGGTCGAGTAGAAGTGCGCGGAGTGTGCGACCGTGGAGCGCCTACGCCGCCGACCGCACCTCGATCACGAGCTGGTCGGTCGTCTCGACGATGGCGCCCCGCCGGGCGCGGGGCGCGGGCCGGCGTCCGTCGGCCCTGGGCCGCACCGAGATGTCGATCGCGAGGCCGAGGGCGTCGGCGATGCGCAGCAGGGTGTCCAGGGACGGGACGTGCTCGGCGCACTCGAGGCGGGAGACCTGGGCCTGCGTCATCCCGAGTGCGCGACCGAGCTCCGTCTGCGTCCAGCCGCTGGCGTCCCGGTGGCGGATCAGGGCGAGCGCCACCGCCCGTGGGAGGGCGTCGGCGTACCAGTCCGCGCGCACGGCCGGATCGGCCAGCTGGTCCTCCAGCCAGGCCCCGAAGGCCTGCCACTCGCCGGGCGGGGCGTCCATGCGGCTGAATATAGCACTCATATCATTTACCTCGATCTCGGTCCCGGCCTGGTCGGTGGGGCGGATCAGCGCCCGCGCGCGAGCGTGGCCGTCGACCGGGTCGTGACCGGCCGGCCGTTCGCGGGCGTGAAGGTCGTGACCACGGTGAGCCGCACGGAGCCCCGGGCTCCGAGGGCGCGGGCGCGGGCCGTCAGCCGGCAGGAGCTGGCGTACGCGCCGGCCTTC
>JBEGMS010000262.1:0-3286 GCA_041182985.1 Actinomycetota bacterium | reverse complement strand
GGTAGACGTCGAGCATCCGCTCGGCGACCGCTGTGTGCGAGTGGACGGCCTCGACGTAGGCGCGCGAGGCGCGCCCGATCTCCGACAGCCGGGCGGGCTCGGCGACGAGCTCGCGGATCGTGGCGGCGAGGGTGTCCGCGTCGGCGCTGATCAGCGGGATGCGCTGGCCGAAGGCGTCCTCGGTCTCCGCGGCCGCCTCCGGGTCGAGGCGCACGATGCACGGCTTGCCGAGCGCCATCGCCTCGATCGAGAAGAGCCCGTACCAGCCGACGTTGAGCTGGTCGATCACGAGGTCGGCGGCGGCGTAGCGCAGCCGGGCCTCGTCGTTGGGGGTGTTCTCGACGAGGTCGAGCTCGATCGGGGCGCCCTCCGCCTTCAGCGCGCGCACGGCCTCAAGCACGGCCTCGGTGCCCTTCGAGCGCCGCCGCGACGGGGCGTGGACGATCCGGATCGTGCGCTGCGGCTCCGGGACCGCGGGGCGCCAGAGGCCGAGGTCGATGCCGGGCGGCACGACGTCGTAGGGCGGCCACCACGAGCCGCGCGGCGCGCGGTGCACCGTGGCGTAGGAGCCGATGATCGCGGCGTCGGCGTGGCGCAGCGCGTAGTCCCACTTGGCCACGGGGGCGTCGCGGATGTCGGAGCCCCAGAAGTGGAAGACGCGCCCCTTGCCGAGCCTGCCGAGCAGCGGCAGGTTGATCCGCTTGGGCAGCAGCGTGACCCCGAAGTGGAACTGGAAGACGTCGAAGGCCGGCAGCGTGCGGCCGAACGCGAGCGCCTGCTTGGGCAGGTTGAGCGCGAGGTTGGCGGGGCCGCCGCCCTGGCGCAGGTGCAGGTTGATGTCGGAGCCGTCGCGGAATGGCTGCCTCGTGAAGACGAGCAGCCGGCTCTCGCAGCCGACCGCGTTGAGGCCCGCGCTGAGGGCCTCGGGGCCGCCCGCGATGTTGAGCGGCGCGTGGAGGATGCGCAGGCGGTCGGCCACGCGCCCGAGCATACCGGCGCCCGCATCGGCGCCCGTGCGATGATGGGCCCGATGGAGGAGCGCCTGCGCGTCCTGTACGTCGCCTTCTACTACCCGCCGACGTCCGGCGGGGGCGTCGAGCGGACGCTGCAGTTCTCGCGGCGGCTGCCCGGCCTCGGGATCGACGTGGAGATGCTCGTGCCGACGGATGCCAAGTGGCTGGCGGAGGACCCGGCATCCGTGGCGCGGATCCCCGCCGACGTGCCCGTGCACCGCGTGCCCTACCGCGGGCCGTCGCTGCGGCAGCTGCCCGGCGAGCGGATCCGCGCCCAGCCGACGCTCGGGCGACGGGTCCTGATGCGGGCCCGGCTCGCGCCGCAGCGGATCTTCCTCCCCGACGCGAACGCCCCGTGGCTCGCGAGCGTCGTGCCCGCTGCGCTCAAGCTGCTCGGCACGGGTCGCTTCGACGCCTACGTGACGACCACGCCGCCGCACACGGTGGCGGTGGCGGGCCGGCTGATCCGGGCCCGCACCGACGTGCCGTGGGTCGCCGACTGGCGCGACCCCTGGCTGACCCACGCCGACCTCGACCTGTCGCGCCCCGACGTGCGCGCCAAGCAGGCAGCGATCGCCCGGCTCGCACGCTGGTGCGCCGGCGGCATGGATGCCGCGGCGGTCGTCGACCACGCCGAGGACGAGGTCCGGGGCCTGCGCCCCGACCTGCCCCTCGCCGTGATCCCCAACGGGGTCGACCTCGAGGAGCTCGCGGCCGTCGAGCGCCGCCCCGACCCCGGGCACTGCACCTTCGCGTTCACGGGCTGGTTCTTCGGCGACCGCTCGCCCGCCGTCCTGCTCGAGGCGGTGGCCGCGCTCCTGCACGATCGCCCCGAGCTGCGCGAGGTCGTGCGGCTGCGCTTCATGGGCGGCTTCCCCGATGCCGACCACGCGCGGGTGCGGGCGCTCGGGCTCGGGGACGTCGTGCGGGTCGAGCCGCCGCAGCCGCACGCGGCCGCGCTGCAGGCCCAGGCCGACGCCGACGTGGCGCTGATCTTCATGCAGGAGGGCGCCGGCCACGGGGCCAAGTTCCTGCCGGGCAAGGTCTGGGAGCTGATGGCCTCGGGCCGGCCCGTCCTCGCGCTCGTGCCGCCCGACGGCGCCGCCGCCCGCGAGCTCGCCCACGTGGGCGCGGCGGTCGTCGCGCCCGACGATCGGGCCGGGGCCCGCGCGGCGGTCGAGCGGCTCGTCGAGGCCTGGCAGGCGGGGACGCTCGCCGCGACGCCCCTGCCCGCGGACGTGCGCGACCGCATCTCGCGCCAGGGTCAGGCCGAGGCGATGGCGGCGCTCATCCGGCGGACGGCCGGTCGACCCCGCTGAGGCCGAGCGCCTCGCTCACCGCCCCCGCAGGCGCCGCTTGACCGGTCCGACCACGAGCCCCGCGGCCTGCACGGCGCCGGGCTTGGGGTCGCGCAGGCTGAAGACGGGCTCCTCGATCAGGCCGACCAGGGGGCGCGCGATGTCGCGCAGGCCCTCGCGGCCCGCGAAGCCGGCTTTGAGGTGCGGCACGGCGGCGACCCAGCGGCGCCCGTCGTGGCGCGGGCCGGAGATGGCGCGGCCGACGTCCTCGCCGCAGGCCGACCGGTAGCACATGCCCACGAGGTCGACCCCGCAGCGGCGGGCGAGGCTGTGCCACTGCCAGGTGCGCAGGTTGATCTCGATCAGCCGGTAGGAGCCGTCGCGGGGGTCGCGCTTGAACTCGATCTGCGTGATGCCGTCGAAGCCGCTCGTGCGCAGGAGCTGGTCGGCGTAGGCCACCGGCTCGTCGGCCCAGCGCGCCTCGCCGACGCGGCACGTGCCGAAGATCGGCGGGCGCTGGACGAGCTTGCGCCCGCAGAAGGTGCCGACGGCGTGGCCCCCGTCGGCGCTGAACGAGCCGACGGTCCAGAGCGCGTCGTCGCCGCCCGGGATCACCTCCTGGAAGATCGCCCGGTCGCCGGTCGCGTCGATCCGCTCGAAGGCGTCCACCAGCTGCTCGGGGCGGTCGGCCTGGAGCACCTGCACCTTCTCGGCGTGCTTGAAGGCGATCCCGATCGACGGCTTGGCGATCGCCGGGTACGGGATCTGCGCGGCGGCGGCCTCGGCCTCCGCGCGCGTCGTCGGCATGAAGGAGCGCGGCACCGGCACGCCGGCGCGCTCGGCCAGCTCGATCTGCGGGATCTTCGCCATCAGCGGGCCGATCACGTCCCAGCCGGAGCCCGGCAGGACCAGCGGCGCGATGCGGTCGGCGTGCTTGGAGACGGCGACGAGGTGCGCGTCGTGCGTCGGGAACAG
>JBEGMS010000261.1:0-2680 GCA_041182985.1 Actinomycetota bacterium | reverse complement strand
ACAGCGGGATGATGTCGAGCGGCACGACCTCGCCGGAGTGGCCGCCGCAGGTGACGAGGCGGCCGTCCTTGCCGAGCGAGTTGAGGCCCGCGGCGAAGAGGTCGCCGCCGACGTGCTCGTAGGTGAGGTGGGCGCCCGCGCCGTCCGTGATGCGCATGACCTCCTCGACGATGTCCTGCTTCGTGTAGTTGATGCCGTGGTGCATGCCCATCTTGGCGGCGGCCTCGAGCTTGTCGTCGCCCGAGGAGGTGCCGATGATGCGCGCGCCCGCCATCGCGGCGAGCTGGACGGCGGCCGAGCCGATGCCCGAGCCGACCGAGTTGATCAGGACGGTCTCGCCGATCGCGAGGCGGCCGCGCGTGAACAGCATGTGGAACGCGGTGCCGAAGGCGATCTGGACGGCGGCGGCGTCGACGAACGACATGCCGTCGGGGATCCGCACGAGATGGCTCTCGGGGATGCAGCAGTACTCGGCGTAGCCGCCGGGGCGCGTGACGCCGATGAAGTCGATGGCGGCGAGGTTCTCGCGGCCGGTGCGCGCGTAGTGGTTGTTGAGGTCGATGCCCATCAGGTAGGGGGCGACGCGGTCGCCGACCTTCCAGGCGTCGGACACGCCGGAGCCGGTCTCGACGATCTCGCCGGCCAGCTCGAGGCCGAAGATCACGGGCGGCTCGACGGGGAAGCGCGAGATGCCCTCGCGGAAGTCGACGTCAAGGTGGTTGAGGGCGCAGGCCCCGACCTTGATCTTGACCTCGTGCGGCTGGGGCGAGGGGTCGGGGACCTCCTCGACGACGATCTTGTCGATGCCGCCGTACTCGTGGAACCGGGCTGCGCGCATGGTCTCTCTCCTCTGCTCCGAAACGGGAACGAGGGGAAGTATCGTCCGGGCGCGCGGCCCGGTCAAACCCTACGCCGCGCGTGGGTTTACGCCGCCGCGCGCGCCGAGCAGCATCCCGACGCCGGCGACGAGCGTGATGGCCGCCGCGAAGACCCAGGCCGCGCTCCAGCCCCAGTGGTCGGCGAGCAGGCCGAACAGGGGCGGCACCACGACGACGCCGCTGAACACGCAGCGCAGGGACCAGCCGGACAGCCGCCCGACGTGCGACGCGGGCACCGAGGTGGCGACCAGCGCGAGGAAGACGCCGTTCCAGCCGATGCTGGTCAGGCCGACGAGGACGAGGCACGGCCACAGCCACGGGCCGGTGGGCAGCAGCGCGATGCCGACGAGGCCGACGGCGGCGATCAGCGCCGTGATGAACAGCCCCGTCCAGCGGTTGCGGGCGAACCAGCGGTCGGAGACGACGGCCCAGCCGAGCCGGCCGGCGGTGCCGCCCACCATCATCACGGCGAAGGAGATGCCCGCCACGCCGAGCGCGTAGCCGTGGGCGTCGACGAGGAACAGGGTCAGGTAGGCCATGAAGCCCTGCTGCACGCCCGCCATCAGGAAGCCGAAGGCCCCCACGCCGAGCCGCCAGCCGAGGCGGATCGGGATCCGGCCGGGGTCGTGGTCGGGGGTCGCGGGCAGGCGCGTCTGCCGGACCAGCCCCTCGCGCAGGACGACGACGAGCACGGCCACGAGGAGCGCGCCGACGACCGGCGCGAGCAGCGACCCGCGCCAGCCGAGCGCATGCGCGAGCGCGGGCAGCGTGAGCCCGGCGATCAGGCCGCCGAGGGTGACGCCGATCTGCTTGGCGCTCATCAGCAGGCCCTGGTTGGAGCCGTCGGCGGCGCCCCGCACGATCACGTTGGTGGGCGGCGTGATGCAGCCGTAGGCGAGCCCGACGGCGAACATCGCCAGGAAGAACAGCCAGACCACGGGCGAGACGGCGGCGATCAGCTCGAACAGCGCCACCGCGACCATGGCCAGCGCCAGGAGGCGCACGGCGCCGAAGCGGTCGGTCAGGTGGCCCGAGGGCCCGCTGGCCACGGCCGCGCCGCCGAAGATGGCGGTCGTGATCAGCCCGAAGACCGCGAGGCTCATGTCGAGGTCGGCCTGCACGAGCGGCCCGATCGGCGCGATCGAGAGCGTCGCGTAGGCGCCCATCATCAGCGCGCCGCCCGACACGGCGACCGCGGCCGCGGCCCCGCCGCGTCCGCCGACCGCCGGTGCGCCCGCCGTCCCCATCCCGGGCATACTTCCACACAATCCTTCGCCGACGAGAGGTTGCCCCGTGAGCGCCCCGATCCGCACGCTGATGTTCGCCTCCGCCAACGACCCCGAGCGCTCGCTGAAGGCGATCGCGATCGGCGCCTCGGCGGTCTGCCTCGACCTCGAGGACGCCGTCGCGAAGTCCGAGAAGGCGAACGCCCGCGGGGTCGTCGCCGCCACGCTCGCCGATCCCTCGGTCGAGGGCGCCAACGTCCACGTGCGCGTCAACGGCGTCGCCACCGAGTACTGCGACGACGACCTGACCGCGCTCGGCCCGCAGCTCGGCCGCCTCAGCGGCATCCTCGTGCCGATGGTCGAGTCGCCCGACGAGGTCCGCCACGTGGCCGGCCGGCTCGACGCGCTCGAGGCCGAGCACGGCGTCGAGGCGGGCTCCATCCGCCTGATCGCGATCGCGGAGACCGCCAAGGGCGTCCTCGCGGCGGCCGCCGTGGCGGCCTCCACCCCGCGCCTGCGCACCCTGCTGCTCGGCCCCGCCGACCTCTCGCACGACCTCGGCGTCGAGCTGACCGC
>JBEGMS010000260.1:0-3765 GCA_041182985.1 Actinomycetota bacterium | reverse complement strand
GTCGCGCCCGGGACCGGTGACGTGGGTTGGCTCGCGGCGCTCGACGGCCTGCTCGATGCGGCCCGCGGCTTCGCGCCCGACGCGGTCGTGGTCGCCCTGGGCGTCGACGCCGCCGCTGGCGACCCGAACAGCCCGCTCGCGGTGACGGCGGAGGGCTACCGCGAGGCGGGCCGGCGCATCGGCTCGCTCGGCGCGCCCGTGGTCGCGGTCCAGGAGGGCGGGTACGATCCCGCCACCCTCGGCGGGCTCGTCGTCGCCGCGCTGGAGGGGCTGGAGGAGGGAGCGCGCGATGCGTGAGATCGACCCGATGTGGATCGCAACCGACGAGCACGAGGGCGTGCGCGCGCAGCCGCGCAAGGACCTCGACCCGCCGCCCCACTGGCGGCTCGAGGCGGTCGTCGCGACCGAGCGCCCGCGCAGCCTCGCCGTCGGCACGGACGGCGACACCCTCCTCTTCGTCTGGGACCGCGACACCTCCGACGTGTGGGCGATGTCGGTCGACGACCCGACGCCACGGCGCCTGACCACGGGCCGCCAGCCCGCGCCCTTCTGGGAGGACACGCAGCCCGTGCTCTCGCCCGATGGCGCGACCGTCGCCTACGGCGACGAGGGCGCGGTCTGGGTCGTGCCGTCGACGGGCGGCGTGCCGCGCCGGCTGTGCGAGGGCTCGGCGCCGGTCTGGATCGACGACGCGCGGCTCGTGATCGGGGTCGAGCGCGACGACCAGACGACGCGGCTCGCGGTCGTCGACGTCGCGGACCCCTTCCCGCGGCGGCTGACCACGGGCTGCGACGAGACGGGCGACGAGTGGGGGGCCGCGGTCTCGCCCGACGGGCGCACCGTCGCCTACGTGTTCTGGGGCCGCGACGACCTGCGCGCGATGGAGATCTGCGTCGCCGACGTCGAGACGGGCGACGTGCGCACCATCTCGGGCGAGCCGGCGATGGCCGACCGGAGCCCCGCCTGGTCGCCGGACGGCGTCTGGATCGCCTTCACCTCCGAGCGCTCCGGCTGGAACGAGGTGCACCTGATACGCCCCGACGGCACGGACGCCCGCCAGCTCACCCGCGACCACGGCGACTTCGCCGGTCTCGCGTGGTCGCCCGACGGCCTGCGCATCGCCGCCTCGCGGGCCCGGCGCGGGCGCTTCGACCTCGTCACGGCCGACGCGGCGACGGGCGAGGTCGCGACCGTGGCGACGGGCGGCGCCTGGACCGCGCCCTGCTGGACCCGCGACGGCGCGATCGCGGCCGAGTACACCGACTACGCGACGCCGTCGGAGCTGCGGCTGGTCCACGCCAACGGCGACGTCGAGGTGCTGCTCGCGCCCGCCCCCGCCGCGGTCGTGGCGGCGCCGCACGTCGAGCCGGAGGACGTCGTCTTCCGCTCGTTCGACGGCACCGAGATCCACGGCTTCCTGTACCGGCCCGCTGGCGCCTCGGCCGAGCACCCGGTGCCCGCGATCGTCTACCCGCACGGCGGCCCGACCTCCTACTACGGCGAGGAGTGGGACGGCCACGCCCAGTACTTCATCGACAAGGGCTACGCCTGGTTCGCGATCAACTTCCGGGGGTCGACGACCTACGGCCGCGACTTCGAGCGCCTCAACCACGGCGACTGGGGCGTCGGCGACACCAAGGACTGCCTGGCGGCGGCCGACCTCCTGGCGGGCCTCGACTGGGTCGACGGCGACCGGCTCGGCGTCTTCGGGGCCTCGTACGGCTCCTACATGGCGCTCCTGTCCGTTACGGACGACCCCGAGCGGCGCTTCCGGCTCGGCGTCTGCAAGTACGGCGACTGCGACATCCGCACCTCATGGGCGCAGGGCGACCGCGAGGGCGTCCAGGACCTCGAGCGGATGATGGGCCCGCCCTCGTCGGACCGCGCGGGCTACGACGCGGGATCGCCCTTCGACCGGCTCGCGAATGTCGAGGCGCCGCTCCTGATCGCCCACGGCCTGCTCGACATCCGCGTCAGCCCCGCCCAGTCCGCGCAGCTCGTGACCGAGCTGCGTCGGCTCGGCGGCAAGACGTTCGAGTACGTCACCTACCCGACCGAGGCGCACGGCTTCCTGCGCGCCGACCCGCAGCTCGACTTCTACCGCCGGCTCGAGCGGTTCCTCGACTGGCACCTGATGTAGGCGGCTAGCCCTCCGCGAGCTCCGCGGCCTCGCGCCGCAGCCGCGCCTCGGGCTCCTCGCCGCCCTCCAGGTGGAAGCGCTGCTCGTAGACGCACTCGCCCGAACCCTCGCGCAGCCAGCGGATCCGCATCGGGATCTGGGCGAGGTGGAAGAGGCCGAGCTGCGGGCAGCGGCGGTCGGACTCGTCGGCGAGGGCCTTGATCGCGTCGTCGGAGGCGTCGGTGTCGAGCCAGAGGTCGTAGTTGACCTGCTCGAACTTCGGCTGCAGGTGCAGGTCGAAGAAGAAGCCGCGGATGTCGATCAGGGAGCGCACGGCGGTGCGGAGGTTGCGGTACGCGAAACCCTGGTCGCGGGCCACCACGGTGATCGTGATCGAGGTGCACATCGACAGCGCGGCGAGCTGGTAGTGGACGGGCGTCCAGCCGCGCGACTGCCCTACGAGGTCGGGCGGGTCGCCGATGTCGAAGCCCTGCGGCTCGTCGGCCATGATCGAGTGCTGGCCCTCCATGAAGGCCTCGACCAGCATCTGGTCGTGCGACTGCGTCGTGACGTCGGTGATGCCGATGTACGGCGGGAACTCCTGCTCGGACATGACGTCCTCCTCGCTGCGGGTGGCGGGAGCCTAGGCCCCGGCCGGGAGCGGTGCAAGGAGCCCTGTCGCGCGGATCAGGCGAAGTCGCGCGGGAAGCGGTACTCCCACGTGCGGTCGAACAGCGGTGCGCCGTTCTCCCGCACCTCGAGCCGGCACGAGACCAGGAACGCGTCGAGGGTGCAGGTCATCGTGCTCTCCTCGACGATGTCGACGACGAGGGTGCCGTCGTCGTAGAGGCAGGTGTTGCGCACCTCGACCTCCGCCGAGAGCGGGTCGTCGTCCGTGATGCGCATCGTGGTCAGGGACGAGTCCTCCCAGAGGATCCCGTTCTCGAAGCGCCACGCGCCGCCGATGTCCCAATCGGACGTCGTGGTGGTGACGCCGGTCGCCGGGTCGTACGTGCGGGTGCGGCCGCCGCCCGACGAGGGGCGCACCTCCTCGATCGGCGGGATCGCCGGCTCCGCGGGAGGGTCGAGGGGGCGCATCGCATCGTCGAGGTCCGACGGGGGCCGGACCGGCAGCTCGAGCGCCGACCCCGCGGGGCGGACGGCGAGCTCGACGGGCTCGGGCGCGGGCCACGCCCACGGCCAGTAGCAGGGCGAGATGGCGATGCGCAGGCGGCTGCCCTTCCGGAAGCGGTGTGCGATCGCGTCAAGCTGCAGGTCGATCGCCATCTCATCGCCCGGTGCGACCAGGGCGGGCGCGTCGTGCCCGTCCCGGTGGCAGAGGTTGAGCTGACCGCGGGTCACGAGCAGGGAGGTGCCGTCGGGCGCGACCTCGCACAGGCGCGCCGTCACGTGCGCCCGCGGGCGGTCGGCGGCCAGCGCCAGGCGCAGCACGGCGTGGCCGAGGATCGCCGTGTCCTCCTCGAGCGGCTCCGAGGTGAAGCAGAGGCAGTGCTTCTCCTCCGCGCGCTGGTCGAGCGGCAGGTCGTCGGACTTGCCGTCGGCGCACCAGGCGCCGCCATCGAGGCCGATCGTCTGGACGCTGCCGACGCGCAGCACGAGCCCCTCGTCGGCGGGCTCGCCGCCAA
>JBEGMS010000259.1:0-5959 GCA_041182985.1 Actinomycetota bacterium | reverse complement strand
GCTCGAGGGTCCCTTCGACGTGGTGTTCGACTACGTCGGCGCCGACGCGACGCTCGCCCAGGCTCGCGACCTCGTCCGCCAGGGCGGGCTCGTGGTGCTGGTGGGGGCGTGGGAGGGCAGCGTGCCCTTCGGCTTCTCGCGGGTGCCGCACGAGACCTGGTGGACCCAGTCGATGTGGGGGTCGCGCGACGACATCGCCGACGTCATCGCGATCGCCCAGCGCGGCGACCTCGACTTCCTGGTCGAGCGGATCCCGCTCGAGGCGGCCGGCGAGGCACACGAGCGGATCCGCCGCGGGGAGGTCGACGGCCGGCTCGTGCTGGTACCGTAGGCCCCGGAAGGCAGGAGGACCCCATGAAGGTGCACATCGTCATCGACCCGGCCACCTGCGTCGGGATCGGCAAGTGCGAGGAGCTCGCCGAGCACGCCGTGGAGCTCGGCGATGACGGCGTCTCGCATCCGACCGCCCCGGTCGAGGAGGAGCTGGCCCGCACGCTCTGCGAGGCCTGCCCGACGGGTGCGATCTCGATCGGCGAGCCCGCCGAGTAGCCCTGCGCGGCGTCAGCCGTCGATGCGGACCGGCATCGACTTGACGCCGTTGACGAAGTTCGAGCGCACGCGCCGCACGGGTCCGTCGGACTCGAGGCGCAGGTCGCGCCGCAGGCACTCCTCGAACATCACCCGGATCTGCAGGCGCGCGAGCCAGGCGCCGAGGCAGAAGTGCGGCCCTCCGCCCCCGAAGCCGTGGTGCGGGTTCGGGTCGCGGGCGATGTCGAACGCGTAGGGGTCGGCGAAGACGTCCTCGTCGTAGTTGGCGCTGATGTACCACATCACGACCTTGTCGCCCTTGGCGATCTCCCGGCCGCCGAGCAGGGCGTCCGCGCGGGCCGTGCGGCGCATGTAGAGGACGGGCGTCGCCCAGCGGATGATCTCCTCGACCGCGGAGTCCATCAGGGACGGGTCGGCGCGCAGCCGCTGCCACTGGTCGGGGTGGTCGATGAACGCCTTCATCCCGTGCGTCAGCGTCGTGCGCGTCGTCTCGTTGCCCGCCAGGATCAGGATCTGGAACATGTTCGAGTACTCGAGCTCGGTCAGGCGCTCGCCGTCGACCTCGCTGTGGATCAGCCGCGAGACGAGGTCGTCCTCGGGGTGCGCGCGGCGCTCCTCGCCGAGGGCGCGGCCGTACTCGAAGACGTGGTACGAGGCCGGGCTGCCGAACGGCAGGTCCTTCGGGTCGACGCCCGCCGGCAGGCTGTCGTAGTCGGGCGCGTAGTCGGGGTCGTCGATCGCGATCATCTGGTTCGACAGCTCGATCATCCGGTCGGCATCGCCGGCGGGCACCCCGAGGATGCTCAGGAGCACCGTGATCGGCAGGGGCTCGGCGACGTCGAGCACCCAGTCGAACGAGCCCCGCTCCTGGGCCCGGTCGAGCAGGCGCCCGGCGACCTCGCGCGCGTAGGCCTCGTGCCCCGCGATCGCCCTGGGCGTGAAGAGCGGGCTCACGATCCGCCGCAGGTGGTTGTGCAGCGGCGCGTCCGAGTCGATCAGGGAGCGCCGCTTCTCGATCGAGTCGGGCTCGACCTCCTCGAGCATCGTCAGGCCCTCGCCCGACGAGTACGTGGCGGTGTCCTTCGACACCGTGATCACGTCCTCGTGGCGGGTGACCGCCCAGAAGCCGTGGTTGGGGGCCGGCTCCGGGTGCCAGTGCACGGGGTCCTCGCGGCGCAGACGCCGGAACGCGTCATGCGGGACCGCCTCCTCCCAGATCTCCGGGGTGATGATGTCGACCCCGGCGAGGTCCTCCTCCGTCGCCGCCATGGCCGGAATCCTACTATCGGGGCGGGAAACGAGAAGGGCCCCGCCCGCCGGAGCGGACGGGGCCCCTCGCGATGCTGCCTAGGAGGCGACGTCCTCGTGCAGGTAGCGGCCGATGCCCGCGTACTTCTGCGGGTTCGTCGAGCGCAGGACGAGGGCGATGACCACGCCGATCGCGAACACGATGATCGGCCACAGCCACAGGTACTGGATGAACGGGACGCCCGCGGCGGCGGAGAGGTCGCCGCGGAACTTGAAGAGCAGGTACACGGCGTAGAGCTGGGTGACGATCGCCAGCGCCGGCGCCAGACCGGTCTTGAACCAGTGCATCTTCTTCTGCTTGGAGAAGTAGACGATGATCGCCAGGGACACCAGCGCCTGGATGGCGAGGATGCCGGCGACGCCGAGCAGCGGGCTCCAGGTGCCGAGCTTGAGGAGCGCGCCGAGGTAGGTCGGGTCGTACCAGAAGAACGCGCCGACCCAGATCACCAGGAAGATGCCGGCCACGATGCCCGCGATGTGCGGGGACTTGTGCTTGGCGTGGGTGCGCCCGAGCGCGCTCGGGAGCACGCCCTCGCGGCCCATCGAGAACAGGTACCGGCAGGCCGTGTTGAAGAAGGCCAACTGGCAGGCGAACGAGCCGGTGAGGATGAAGATCTCGAAGCCGAGCGTCAGCCACGAGCCGGCGAACTGGTCGGACATCGGGTAGAAGATCGAGCCGATCTCGCCCGCGTACTGCTGGTTGACGAGCTCCGCCGCGCCGGCCTTGCCGGCGGCCGACACGAACATCCACATCACGAAGACGTAGAGGACGCCGAGGCCGATCACGGACACGTACATGGCCGGGGCCATGACCTTCTTGGGCTCGTGGGCCTCCTCCGCGTAGTTCGGGGCCATCTCGAAGCCGACCCACGACCAGAACGCGGCGAACAGGGCGATGCCGGTGGCACCGGCCACCACGGCCATGTTGTTGTCGCCGTCGAACACCGCGAGCGGGTTCAGCGACTCGAGCACGATGCCGTCGGGGCCGCCGCCCTGGAACAGGACCGCGAACGAGAACACGAGCAGGATGACCAGCTCGGCGATCAGCGCGATGCCGAGCACCCGTGCGGTGAGCTCGATGTGGAAGAAGGTGAACGCCACCATCAGCGCGATCGTCCCGAACAGGAAGATCCAGACGGGGATGTCCCAGCCGAACCACTCCATGAAGTTCGCGACGCCGAAGTAGGACGTCACCCCGACCACCGCGGCCGAGAACACCAGGTAGCAGAAGGCCATCAGGATGGCCGTGCCCATGCCGACCACGTTGCCGAGGCCGTGCGAGACGAACGAGTAGAAGCCGCCGGCCGAGCTGACGTTGCGCGCCATCTCGATGTAGCCGACCGAGAAGATCGTGAGCACGATCGTCGCGATGATGAACGCGGCGGGAACCGCCCAGCCGGCACCGAGGATGCCGACCGGGCCGTTGAAGAGCATGGCCGAGATCGGCGCCGCGCCGGTGACGCAGCAGAACAGCACCTGTCGTGTGTTGAGCGCACCCGATGCGAGGCGATGCTGACCCGTCATCGGGTTCACGACATCGACCGCGGGATTGGGCGCCCCGGAATCCGTTGCCAAGGAATCCTCCTCCTTCTTCTTCTCGTCCCCTCCCCGGCCGGCGGACGCCGACGCAGGACTCTGGGTGAACATATCGGTTCGCCATACGGGCACGCAACCCTTCTCGCGGCATTCGGCACGAGCGCGAGGCCGCTGCCCGAGCCGAAAAGACGCCGTTCGGGCGCCCGAAACCCGCGGGTTTCCGTATCGCGGTACAGTCCGGGCGGAGGAGCCATGGCGACCGTCGACCTGTCCGCGATCGAGCTGAAGGACCCCGACGTCTACCTCGACGGGGTCCCCTGGGAGTCGTTCCGGCTCCTGCGCGAGCACGACCCGGTGCACTGGCACCCGGAGGCCGACGGGCCGGGCTTCTGGGCGATCACCAAGCACGCCGACCTGGTGGCGATCTCGAAGGACCCGAGGCGCTTCTCGTCGGCCGCGCGCTTCATCTACTACGAGGAGATCGACGAGGAGTCGATGGCGATCCGCCGCTCGATGATCGAGACGGACCCGCCCGAGCACACGCGCCTCAGGCGCATCGTCAGCCCGCTCTTCACGCCCAAGATGGTCGACGACTACCGCGGCCACGCCCGCGCCGTGGCCGACCGCCTGCTGGACGAGGCGGTCGCCAAGGGCTCGTTCGACTGGGTGCACGACATCTGCGAGATGATGCCGATCCGCGTGTTCGTCGACGTCTTCGGGGCGCCCGAGTCCGACGCCGACTACCTGGCCAAGCTGGCCAACATGCTGGTCGCCGTCGACGACCCCGACCTCGCGCCCCCGCCGGAGATGTACGCGGCGGCCCGCGCCCGCGGCTTCGAGCCCCACCACCTGCCCTTCTCGAGCCCGGCGGCGCTCGAGCTGTTCGACTACGCGCAGGCGCTCTGCGACGCGCGCCGCGCGGAGCCCCGGGACGACCTGATCACGCGCCTGGTGCAGGCCGAGTGGGAGGGCGACCGGCTGACCGACAACGAGCTCGTCAACTTCTGCCAGCTGCTCGTCTTCGCCGGCAACGAGACGACGCGCAACTCGCTCGCCACGGGGATGCACCGCTTCATCGAGCAGCCCGACCAGCTCGACCTGCTCGATCGCGACCGCTCCCTGATGAAGGGCGCCGTCGAGGAGGTGCTGCGCTGGGCGACGCCGATCTACGCCTTCCGGCGCACCGCGATGGAGGACGTCGAGCTGCGCGGCAAGGAGATCCGGAAGGGCGACAAGCTGATGCTGTACTACATCAGCGCCAACTTCGACGAGGAGGTCTTCCCCGACCCCGAGCGCTTCGACGTCACGCGCGACGCCGCGGCGCAGGTCGTGTTCGGGGGCGGCGGGCCGCACTACTGCCTCGGCGCCTTCCTCGCGCGCATGCAGGTCGAGACGCTGTTCACGGCCGTGCTCGACCGCGGCATCCGCCTGCAGGTCGACGGCCCGACGGCGCGGCTGCGATCGAACTTCGGCAACGGCTTCAAGACGCTGCCGGTGCGCGTGGTGGCCGGCCGATGACGGCTATCCTGCCGGCACGACCTGTGCCCGGGGAGGGGCGAAACGCGAGGAGGGGACGCCGCCATGGGCGCTGACCAGTTCGATCTCTTGAAGGCCATCGACAAGGGCGAGATCCGCGAGGTGGAGGTCTCCTGGGCCGACCACCAGGGCCACCCGCGCGGCAAGCGCATCCCCGCCGATATCTTCGTCGGGCGGCTGCAGAAGGGCATCGCCTTCGCCGACGCCACCCTCACCTGGGACCACACCGCCGACGTCCTCGACGGCTGCCGCGTCTCGGGCTGGGAGACCGGCTACCCCGACTTCTTCGTGATCCCGGACCTCGCCACCGCCCGGCCGCTGCCGTGGCGCCCCGGCGTCGCGATCGTGCAGGGCGACGTCAGGGACCACCACGGCGAGATGCTCAAGTACGCGCCGCGGAGCGTGCTCAAGCGCGTCGTCGAGCGCCTCGCCGGGCTCGGCTACACCGCGTCGATCGGCGTCGAGATCGAGTTCTACCTCGTCGACGAGCAGGCCCAGCCGATCTCCGACGGCATCCACTGCTACTCGCTGATCAAGGCCAACGAGATGGAGCCGACCTTCTCGGAGCTCCTCGACGGGCTGCGCGGCTACGTCGAGGTCGAGGGCTCGAACGTCGAGTACGGCCCCGCCCAGTGCGAGGTCAACCTCAACCACGGCGACCCCGTCTGGGCCGCCGACCAGGCGTTCCGGATGAAGTACGGCATCCGCGAGGTCGCGCGCCGCCACGGCGTCGTCGCCACCTTCATGGCCAAGCCGTTCAACGTCGTGTCCGGCTGCTCGATGCACCTGCACGTCTCCCTCTGGAAGGACGGCAGGAACGCCTTCGCCCCGGTCGACGGCTCGGAGTCGCCGATCGCCCGCCAGGCGATCGGCGGGATGATGGAGCACCTCGCCGGCATCACCCTGCCCGGCTCCCCGACCGTGAACTCGTACAAGCGCTTCGAGGCCGGCTCGTTCGCCCCGACCACCGCCACCTGGTCGCGCGACAACCGCACCTGCGCGATCCGCTCGCTGCTCGAGTCGGAGAACT
>JBEGMS010000258.1:0-4479 GCA_041182985.1 Actinomycetota bacterium | reverse complement strand
GCCGCGGCGCCGGCACCGCGGCGGGCAGCTGCGAGAGCGCGTGGGTCACGAGCATCACGGTCGTGAGGACGCCGATCGCGCCCAGCGAGACCGCGAAGGAGTCAGCGAGGGTGCGCGCAATCGGGCCGAGCAGGGCGAAGTTCCAGCCGATGCCGAGCGCGATCAGGACGACCTGGGCGATCAGCGCCGGGGAGGGCCGGGTCGGGGGCGTGTCGGTCACGGGGCTCCGGGGCCGGCGTCGTTTGACACCGGCGGGGCAGGCACTCTATAACGCCTGCACCTGAGAGGATTTCCCGCGGACGCGCGCGTGCGTCCGCACCTCGAGCGAGCGAGAGAGGACCGGAGGATCGGATGAAGCGCATCGGAGTCGACGTCGGGGGCACGTTCACCGACCTGATCTACGTCGACGATCAGAAGGGCACCGTGCTGGTGCACAAGACCCCGTCGACCCCCGCCGACCCGTCGATCGCCACGGTCGACGGCATCCGCACCCTGTGCGAGATGGCCAAGATCAAGCCGGCGGAGCTCGACCAGGTCTTCCACGGCACCACGGTCGCCACCAACATCGTCATCGAGCACAACGGCGCCAACGTCGGCATGATCACGACGAAGGGCTACCGCGACATCATCCACATCGCGCGCCACAAGAAGCCGATGAACTTCTCCCTGTGGCAGAACCTGCCGTGGCAGGCGTACCCGATCGCGCGGCGCCGCAACCGCCTGACGGTCAACGAGCGGATCCTCGCCGACGGCTCGGTCCAGATCCCGCTCGACGAGCGCGAGGTGCGCGCCCAGGTGCGCAAGCTGAAGAAGGCCAACGTCGACTCCGTCGCCGTCTGCCTGCTCTTCTCCTTCAAGAACCCCAAGCACGAGAAGATGGTCGCCAGGATCGTGCGCGAGGAGTTCCCGCAGGCCTACCTGTCGGTCTCCTCCGAGGTGATCCCGCAGTACCGCGAGTACGAGCGCTTCTCGACCGTGGCCCTGAACGCGTTCGTCGGCCCGAAGGTGTCGGCGTACGTCAAGCGCTTCGACTCCGAGCTGCGCAAGATGGGCGTCAAGACCGGCATCCACCTGATGACCTCGGCGGCCGGCGTGGCCACCCCGGAGGCCGCCAGCGACAAGCCGGTCAACCTGCTCATGTCCGGCCCGATCGCGGGCGTCGTCGGCGGCATCTGGGCCGGCGCGATCGCGGGCGAGCCGAACGTCATCACCCTCGACGTCGGCGGCACCTCGGCCGACATCGGCCTCGCCCAGTCCGGCAAGCTGCGCATGAAGCACCTGCTCGACACGAAGGTCGGCCCGTACCAGGCGATGATCCCGATGGTCGACGTCGACACGATCGGCGCCGGCGGCGGCTCCATCGCCTACATCGACTCGGGCGGCATCTTCCGCGTCGGCCCCCGCTCCGCGGGCGCCATGCCGGGTCCGGCCGCGTACGGCCAGGGCGGCACCGAGCCGACGGCCACCGACGCGATCGTCGCGCTCGGCTGGCTGCGCCCCGAGCTGTTCCTCGGCGGCAAGAAGGACCTCCGCGTCGACCTCGCCAAGAAGGCGATCGACGCGAAGATCGCCAAGCCGCTGAAGCTCTCCACCCAGGAGGCGGCGCTCGGCATCTACAAGGTGCTCGTGCACTCGATGGTCGACGCGATCGAGCAGTCGTCGGTCCGCAAGGGCTTCGACCCGCGCGAGTTCGCCCTCATCGCCGAGGGCGGCGGCGGCCCGCTGTTCTCCAGCGCGATCGCCCCCGAGGTCGGCGTCAAGCACGTCCTCGTCCCGAACTACCCGGGCATCACGGCCGCCCTCGGCCTGCTCACCACGGACATGGTCTACGAGTACACCCAGACCTCGTACGTGATGTGCTCGGCCCTGTCTGCGAGCGCCAAGGAGCGCGCCACCCTCGAGAAGCAGTTCGCGGTCCTCGAGGCCCAGGCGCTCAAGCAGTTCGCCAAGGACAAGATCGACGCGAAGCGCGTCAAGATCGAGTGGATCGTCGACGCCCGCTACGAGGGCCAGGGCTACGAGCTCCGCGTGGACGCCAAGAAGGGCAAGGTCACGGAGGCGTGGATCCGCTCCGTGAAGGAGGCCTTCCACGACATCCACGAGCGCGAGTTCTCGCGGCGCTTCGAGGAGGCGGACGTCCAGTTCGCCAACATCCGCGTCCGCGCCATCGGCCAGATGCCGGGCCTCAAGCCCAAGACGATCAAGAAGGGCACGGCGACGCCGCCGAAGGGCGCGCTCAAGCTGACCGCCGACGCCTGGTTCGAGAAGAACGGCAAGCCGGCCAAGTTCACGACGCGCTTCTACGAGCGCACCGAGCTCCTGGCGGGCAACAGGATCGCGGGCCCCGCGATCATCACGCAGTTCGACTCGACCAGCGTGGTCCCGCCCGGCTACACGGCCGAGGTGGACCGCCACGGCAACCTGATCATCAAGTACTCGGCCGCGGTGGCCAAGGCCGCCCAGTCCGGCCACTGACCCCCTGATTGCGAGAGAGAGGCATTCCCAATGGCTGATCTGCCCGAAGTCGGCATCAACCCCGGTAAGCCCACCCGCAAGCGGGTGAAGGTCGACCCGATCACGCTGCGCGTGCTCGGCGGCGCGTTCGACGCCATCGCCCAGGAGATGGCGGGCGTCCTGTTCCGCATGTCCTACTCGTCGATCATCCGCGAGTCCGAGGACCTCGGCGCGGGCCTGTTCGACGCGGACGGACGCGAGCTCTGCGAGTCCGAGTCGACGCCGATGCACATCGGCTCGCTGCCGTGGTACATCCGCGGCTTCCTGCACCGGATCGACAAGTCGTCCCTCAAGGAGGGCGACGTCATCATCCACAACCACCCGTACCTCGGCGCGTCCCACACGCCCGACATCGCGGTGGCCGTGCCGATCATCTGGAAGGGCGAGGTCCTCGGCTTCGCCGCGGTGACGGCGCACGTCCTCGACGTCGGCGGCTCGTACCCGGGCATCAACGCCGACGCCTTCGACATGTACGCCGAGTCGAAGATCTACAACGGCCTCAAGTGGTACGAGGAGGGCGTCCTCAACGAGGACCTCGACCGGATGGTCTTCGACAACGTCCGCACGGAGACGATGAACCGCGGCGACATGGAGGCCATGAAGGCGGCCTGCATCCTCGGCCGCGACCGCTTCTACCGCCTGCTCGAGAAGTACGGCGCCGACACCTGCATGTCGGCGGCGTACGACTGGATGGACTACTCGGAGAAGCGCCTGCGCGACGAGATCAAGAAGCTCCCCGACGGCGAGTACGTCGCCCCGACCGCGTGGCTCGACGACGACGGCCGCAACCGCGACGTGCGCCTGCGCGTGGAGACGAAGATCATCGTCAAGGGCGACCACGTCACGATCGACCTGACCGGGTCGAACGCCGAGGTGCCGACGGGCTACAACGTGCCGTTCGAGGGGTCGCTGCTCGTGGCGGCGTACTTCGCGATCCGCACGATCCTGCTCGACCAGGACCGCCTCGACGAGCCGGTGCCGCAGAACGACGGCATCTTCCGCTGCGTCGACGTGATCGCGCCCAAGGGCACGATCTTCAACCCGAACTTCCCGCGCGCCTGCTTCTCGCGCTTCAACCAGTGCCAGCGCGTCGTGGACAACACGATCGTGGCCCTGTCGAAGGTCGTCCCCGACCTCGTCACGGCGGGCAACTCGGCGGCGATCCACTTCTGCTCGTACGCCGGCTTCATCCCCGAGAAGGGCGAGTACTGGCTGTACCTGGAGGTCAACGAGGGCAGCTACGGCGGGCGCAAGGGCCGCGACGGCATGGACTCCGTCGACTGCCTGATGGCCAACACGCGCAACAACCCGATCGAGGAGCTCGACATGCGCTTCCCGATGCGGACGGAGCGCTACGAGCTGCGCGACGAGCCGGCCGCCCCGGGCCAGTGGCGCGGCGGCGTCGGCATCGTGCGCGTCAACCGGTTCCTCGAGCCGGGCGCGTACTCGTGCGAGGGCGACCGCCACTCGGACCCGCCGCGCGGCATCTTCGGCGGCTACGACGGCCTGCCGGCGATGGTGCGCCACCATCAGGGCAGGTCGTACACGGAGATCCCCGCGAAGGTGACGGGCCTGATGTGCGACGCCGGCGACGCGATCGAGCTGATCGAGCCGAACGGCGGCGGCTACGGCAACCCGCTCAAGCGCGACCCGAAGCTCGTCCGCGAGGACGTCCTCGACGACTTCACGACGATCGAGCTGGCCCGCGAGGCCTACGGCGTCGTGATCGACCCGAAGACGCTCGAGGTCGACCTCGCGAAGACCAAGCGGCTGCGCGCGCAGCTGCAGAAGAAGCGCGGCCGCAGCTTCCAGGGCGAGCTCCTCTCGCTCGTCAAGCTGCCGCACCGCATGGCCGTCAGCCCGCACACGGGCAAGGCCGTCGCGGCCAAGCGCTAGGCACGCGAACCCGGGGGGCGGCGGCTGCGGCCGCCGCCCCCCTTCGCGTTTCCGGGGCCTCCCGCCGCC
>JBEGMS010000257.1:0-21919 GCA_041182985.1 Actinomycetota bacterium | reverse complement strand
GCGAGGTCGTCCGCTTCGATCCCGACTGGGTCCTCGAGACGATCGCCACCGTGCCGTCCTCCTTCACGCTGCACGCGCGCAACCCCGCGCGCGACATCGTCGTCGGCGGCGACCACATGGTCTTCCTGCCGGTCCAGGGGCCGCCCTTCGTGCGCCGCGGCGCCGAGCGGCGCGAGGCGACCCTCGCCGACTTCGAGGACCTCTGCCGCCTCGCCCAGGCGGTCGGCGTCCTCGACAGCGCCGGATCGCTCCCGTGCGAGCCCAACGACCGGCCGCTCGACTCCCGCCACCTCGACTGCCTGCGCGCGCTCGTCACGCTGACCGACAAGCCGTTCGGCGCGCACTCGGTCTCGATCGCCTGCGTCGAGGATGCGCTCGCCGTCGCGCGGATCGTGTTCGGGGACCGCGTCGACCGCGAGGCCTGCACGTACACGAACATCAACGTCAACTCGCCCCTCGTCTACGACGAGCGGATGCTGGACGCGCTGCTCGTCTTCGCGCGCGCCGGGCAGCCCGTCCTCGTCGTGCCGTTCCTCCTGATGGGCGCCATGGCCCCCGTCAGCGTGCCGGCGGCCCTCGCCCAGCAGTTCGCCGAGGCGCTGACGGGGATCGCCCTGATGCAGCTCGTGCGGCCCGGCTGCCCCGCCGTCCTCGGATCGTTCCTGTCGACCACGGACATGAAGAACGGCTCACCCGCCTTCGGGGGCCCGGAGTCGCACGTCGGCCTGCTCGCCTCCGGGCAGCTCGCCCGCCGCTACGGGCTGCCCTGGCGGGCGGGCGGCGGCGCGCTCACCTCGAGCCCGCTGCCCGACGCCCAGGCGGCCTGGGAGGGGATGAACACGATGCAGGCCGCGTTCCTGGCCGGTGCCAACTGGCACATGCACTGCGCGGGCTGGCTGGAGGGCGGGCTCGTCGCCTCGTTCGAGAAGGCGATCGTCGACATCGACATGCTGGAGACCCTGATCCGGGAGTTCACGCCGCTCGAGGTCGACGAGGCGTCGCTCGCCTTCGACGCCCACGCCGAGGTCGGGCACGGCGGCCACTTCTTCGGGGCGGCCCACACGATGGAGCGCTTCCGCGACTGCTTCCACCGGCCCGTGCTCGCGACGACGGACAACTTCCAGCGCTGGTCGAAGGACGGATCCCCCGACGCGGCGGAGCGCGCGACCGCGATCCACCGGCAGCTGCTCGCCGACTTCGAGCCGCCCCCGCTCGACGAGGCCGTGCGCGACGAGGTCGACGCGTTCGCCGATCGGCGCCGCCGCGAGCTCGGCGACTGACGGCCCGGGCCGGCGCCCGGGTATCCTGCACGCCGTGAGCCGGACGGGAGAGGAACGATGACGGGCGCGCACGGCGGGCACGCCGGCGGGCACGAGCCTGCCCTGCACGGGCCGCGCTGGCTGTCGATCACGACCGCCGTCGTGCTGGGCGTGGCGGCGATCCTCGCCGGCGTCACGGCCTGGAAGAGCACCGTCATGGAGGGCCACGCCCTCGAGAACCTGACGCGCTCGACGCAGGCCGTCAACGACGCGAACGCCCTCGGCCAGGAGGCCGAGCGCAACCGCACGGGCGAGCGCGACCTGTACATCGACTACCGCGTGGCGCTCGACGAGGGCAACGACGAGCGGGCCGAGTCGATCCTCGGGATGATGACCGCCACGACCCGCGCCGCGATCGACTGGTGGGCGGCGCAGCCGGAGGGCGACCGCCCGTCGTCGCCGTTCGTCTCGGCGAACCCGGAGTGGGCGGCGCCCGGCACGGTGATCCAGGCGGAGACATCGCTCGAGGCCGCCAACGGGCTCCTGGTCAAGGCCAAGGGCGAGCTCGAGCAGGCCCACAACCTCGAGTTCGTGGCGGCGCTCCTCACGATCGCCTTCCTCGCCGGCGGCCTGACCGGGCTCTTCGAGTCGATTCGCGCCCGCGTCGGCTTCCTCTCGGTCAGCGTGGTCACGCTGCTCGGCTGCGCCGTGGCCACGGTGGTGTTCTGGTGAGGCGCCTCCTGGCCGTCGCCCTGGTCGCCGGTGCCGCCGTCGCGGCCGGCTGCGGGACGGGAGGCCAGTCCGCCGCCGACCAGGCGGCGCCGACGGTCGCCGACGCCTACCTCTGCGACGGGGACATCGCCGTGATGGCCCCGTACGGGGGCTTCGGGGCCACGGACTCGGTGCAGATGAACTGGGCCCGGGTCGCGCTCGACAAGTTCAACGACATCCACGGCACCGCCTTCACGTTCAAGCCGTACAACGTCGACTTCGATCCGGACGCGGGCATCGCGGCGGCCGAGCGGATCGTCGCCGACCAGGACGTGGTGGCCGTGATGGGACCCAAGACGTCGGTGGTGACCAAGGCCGTCGGGCCGATGTTCGACGGCGCGGGCCTCGTCTACGTGTCGCCCTCGGCGACGAACGCGACCCTCACCGACGGCAGCCTGCGCAACTTCTACCGGGTCGTCGCCTCCGACGCCCTGCAGGGCCCGCGGCTCGCCCGCTTCATCGCGGAGGATCTGGAGCCCACGAAGGTGATCGTCGTCGCCAACGAGGGCGAGCCCTACTCGCAGGGGCTGTCCAAGTCGATCACGGACGGGCTCGCCGAGCGCGACATCCCCTTCGAGGTCGTGGTCACGGACCTCAACCAGAAGGACTACTCGGACGTCGTCACGCGGGTCGATGAGCAGGTCAACGTGGTCGCCCTGCCGCTCCTCGACGCCCTCGACGCCCGGCGCCTCGCCGCCGAGCTCGCCGCGGCCGGCAAGTACCCGACGCTGATCGGCGGCGACGCGCTGTTCGTGAGCGCGTTCGACGTCCCCGGCGCGTTCGTGACCACGTACGCCCCCGACGCCTCGATCCTGCCCCGCGGGCGCGACATCATCCGCCTCTACGAGTCCATCTTCGGGTCGTTCGAGGCCTACGGCGGCCCCGCCTACGTGGCGATGGAGGTGGTGCTGACCGCCGCCTACGCGGCCTGCGCGGAGGACGGGACGGTCACGCGCCGCGGCGTGCTGCAGGCGATGCCGGACGTGCGCATCGAGGAGACCATCCTCGGCACGCCCGTCTCGTTCACCCCCGAGCACGAGCTCGAGGGCGCGACCGTCAACGTCTACCGCGTCACGACGCGCGGCTACGAGCTCGTCGGGTAGCCCCTAGCCCTCGGCGCCGAAGTCCGGTGCGACCTCGTCGCCCGGGTCGGGCGCGACGGCCAGGACGGACGCCGGCACCATGTCCGCGTACTGCTCGAAGTTCTTGACGAACTGGGCGGCGAGGCGCCGCGCGGTCGTCTCGAACGCGGCCTTGTCGGCCCACGTGTCGACGGGGTTGAGCAGCGTGCTGTCGACGCCGGGGACCGCGACGGGGATGTGCAGCCCGAAGATCGGGTCCGGCACGGTCTCCACCCGGTCGAGCTCGCCGTTGACGGCGGCGCGCACGAGGGCGCGGGTCGCCGCGATCGGCATGCGCGAGCCGACCCCGTAGGGGCCGCCGGTCCAGCCGGTGTTGACCAGCCACGCGGACGCGCCGGTGGCCTCGAGGCGCTCGCCGAGCATGCGGGCGTAGACGCCCGGGTCCTGCGCCAGGAAGGGCGCGCCGAAGCAGGTCGAGAAGGTGGTCTGCGGCTCGGTCACGCCGACCTCGGTGCCGGCCAGCTTCGCGGTGTAGCCCGAGAGGAAGTGGTACATCGCCTGCTCGGGGGTCAGCCTCGCGACGGGCGGCAGGACGCCGAACGCGTCGGCGGTCAGCAGCACGACCGCGGTCGGCGTGCCGGCGCGGCCCTCGCGCACGCTGCCCGGGATCGAGGTGAGCGGGTAGGCGACGCGGGTGTTCTCCGTGATCGAGCCGTCGGCGAAGTCGATCTCGCGCGTGTGCGGGTCCATCACGACGTTCTCGATGATCGTCCCGAACATCGACGTGGTCGCGTGGATCTCGGGCTCGGCCTCGGCGGACAGGTTGATCGCCTTGGCGTAGCAGCCGCCCTCGATGTTGAAGACGCCGTCGTCGGCCCAGCCGTGCTCGTCGTCGCCGATCAGCGGGCGCTCGGAGTCGGTCGAGAGGGTCGTCTTGCCCGTGCCCGACAGGCCGAAGAAGACGGCGACGTTGCCGTCGTCGCCCACGTTGGCCGAGCAGTGCATCGAGAGGATGCCCTTCTGCGGCAGGCGGTCGTTCATGATCGTGAAGACGGACTTCTTGATCTCGCCCGCGTAGCGCGTGCCGCCGATCAGGATCTCGCCGGCGCTAAAGTCGATCGTGACGAAGCCGCTGACGCGGGTGCCGTGCACCTCCGGGTCGGCCTGGAACTCGGGCGCGTGGAGGATCACGACCTCGGGGTCGTGCGACGGGATCTCGTCGGCGCCGGCCGGGATCAGCATCGTCTGCGCGAACATCAGGTGCCAGGCCGACTTCGACACGACGCGGACCGCGACGCGGTGGTCGGGGTGGGCGCCCGCCCAGGCGTCGAGGACGTAGACGTCGCCGTCGTTCAGGAAGGCCACGAGGTCCTCGCGGATGCGCGCGTTGTGGTCCGGCGAGATCGGGCGGTTGACCGGGCCCCACCAGACGCGGTCCTTCGCGCCGGGCTCCTCGACGATGAACTTGTCCTTGGGGGAGCGGCCCGTGTTGGGGGCGGTGTTGACGACGAGGGCGCCGCCGTTGGTCAGCAGGGCGGCCCCGGCCTGCAGCGCGCGCTCGCAGAGCTCCGCGGTGGTCAGGTTCCAGTGCGCCTCGCCGGAGGGCGAGAGGCCATGGGCGTCGAGGTCGACTGCGCCGCGCTTGGGGGTCGCTGCGGTTGCCATCGTCAGAGCTGCTCCTGGGTCGTGTCCCTCGCGCCGGATGCGCGCGACCGGGGGTCGGCGAGAAACATAGTCAAGCCATAGGTCATATCCGCATGGTGCGCGCCTGCGGCCGAACCGCCATCGCGATCGCTACGCGTGCAGCGCCTCGACCTCGGGGCACGACTTCCTGGCCGCACGCACGGCCTCCGAGTCCCAGAGGCCGCCGACGAGCCGCCGGTGCGCGGTGCCGATCACCGCCGCCGCGGGCGCGTAGCGCCTGCAGATGGCCTCCACGCAGGCCCCGTCGGGGCCGGTCGCGGCCTGCGCGACGGCCTCCAGGCCGGCGGTGCGGGCCGTGGCGCACATCGCCGCCGCGCGTCCCTCGGCCTCATGGCCGCTCTCGCCGGGGAGGAGCTCGGGACCGAGGCCATGGCCCATGGTCACGGTCATGCCGCCCTGCGTCGCCATCACCACGCGGTCGGCGCCGCGCTCTCGGGCCAGGGCGGTCGCGCGTTCGGCGACGAGGCCGTCGCTCTCGGGGTCGGTGGAGTAGCCGAGGATGGTGATCATGGGCTCGTTGTACACCCTCTGCGCCGCCGCGGGCCTCGGGCTAATCCGGGCGGGGGATTCGGCTAGCATCGCCCGCATGACCCTGCAGTTGAACGACCCCGACCTCCTGCGCCAGCAGGCCTACGTCGATGGGCAGTGGACCGACGCCGATTCCGGTGCGACCTTCCCCGTCATCGACCCCGCCACGGGCGTGGCGATCGCGCACGTGCCGCGCATGGGGGCGGCCGAGACGCGGCGCGCGATCGAGGGCGCCGAGCGCGCCCGCACGGGCTGGGCCGGCCTGCTCGCGAAGGAGCGGGCGCGGCTGCTGCGCGACCTGGCGGACGCGATGCTCGCCAACGCGGACGACCTCGCGGTGATCATGACCGCCGAGCAGGGCAAGCCGGTCGGCGAGGCGAAGGCCGAGGTCGCCTACGCGGCGTCCTTCTTCGAGTGGTTCGGGGAGGAGGCCAAGCGCGTCTACGGCGAGACGATCCCGCCGCCGATGCCGGAGCGGCGGATCGTCGTGCTGCGCCAGCCGATCGGCGTCACCGTCGGCATCACCCCGTGGAACTTCCCGTCGGCGATGCCGACCCGCAAGGCCGCGCCGGCGCTCGCCGTCGGCTGCCCGATGGTGCTCAAGCCCGCCGAGCAGACGCCGCTCAGCGCGCTCGCCGTGGCCGTGCTCGCCGAGCGCGTCGGCATCCCGGCCGGCGTCTTCTCGATCGTCACGGGCGACGCGGAGGACGCGCCGCTGATCGGCGGCGAGATGACCTCGAACCCGCTGGTGCGCAAGCTCTCGTTCACGGGCTCGACCGAGGTCGGCAAGCTGCTGATGGAGCAGTGCGCCCGCACGGTCAAGAAGGTCTCGCTCGAGCTCGGCGGCAACGCGCCCTTCCTCGTCTTCGACGACGCCGACCTCGACGACGTGATCGCCGCGATCAACGTCGCCAAGTACCGCAACGCGGGCCAGACCTGCATCAGCGCCAACCGGGTGCTAGTGCAGGCAGGCATCCACGACGCCTTCGTCGAGCGGATGGTGGAGCTGTCGCGGACGGTCAACGTGGCGCCCGGGTTCGACCCGACGGCGACGATCGGCCCCCTGATCGACGAGCCCGCGCTCGCGAAGGTCGCGCGCCACGTCGAGGACGCCCGCGCCCGGGGCGGCGAGGTCCTCGTCGGGGGCGGCGTGCACGAGGAGCACGGCCGCACCTTCTTCCTGCCGACCGTCATCACCGGCGCGGACATGAGCTGGCAGATGTCGAACGAGGAGACCTTCGGGCCGGTCACCGCCGTGCACCGCTTCGCGAGCGAGGCGGATGCGGTCCGCATCGCCAACGACACCCCGTTCGGCCTGGCCGCGTACCTCTTCACGCGCGACCACGCGCGCATCTGGCGGGTCGGCGAGGCGCTCGACTACGGGATGATCTCGATCAACACGGGCTTCATCAGCGCGGCCGAGGCGCCGTTCGGCGGCGTCAAGGAGTCGGGCATCGGCCGCGAGGGATCGCACCACGGCATCGAGGACTTCCTCGAGCTGAAGTACATGGCCTGGGCCGGCATCCGTGACGAGGCCTAGCCCGCCGGCGGTGGCGCTCGCGTGAGCCGCCTCGGCGGGCACGTGGTCGCCGACCAGCTCGTCGCCCAGGGCGTCGACACGGCCTTCGGGGTGCCGGGCGAGTCGTTCCTGACCGTCCTCGACGGGCTCTGGGAGCGGCGCGACCGGATCCGCTTCGTGACCGCCCGCCACGAGGCCACGGCCTCGCACATGGCCGAGGCGTGGGGCAAGCTGACCGGCCGGCCCGGCGTCTGCCTCGCCACGCGCGGGCCGGGGGCGACGCACGCCTCGGTCGGCGTCCACACCGCCTTCCAGGACTCGACGCCGATGCTGCTCCTGCTCGGGCAGGTCGCGCGCCCGCACCTCGGCCGCGAGGCCTTCCAGGAGGTCGACGTCGAGGCGATGTTCGCGCCGCTCGCGAAGTGGGCGCACCAGGTCGGCTCCGCCGATGAGATCCCGGAGGCGATGACCCGGGCCTTCGAGGTCGCGCTCGGCGATCGGCCCGGCCCCGTGGTGCTGGCCCTGCCCGAGGACATGCAGCGCGACCCGACCGACGCCCCCGACGGGCCGCGCGTCGCCCCGGCCCTGCGCGAGCCCGACCCCGCCGACCTCGACCGCCTGCACGCGTGGCTCGCCGCGGCCGAGCGGCCCCTGATCGTGGTGGGCGGCCCGCGCTGGGACCAGGCGACGGCCGACGCGCTCGCCGCCTGGGCGGAGGCGGCGGCGGTGCCGGTGGCCGTGCAGTTCCGGCGGCAGGACCGCATCGACAACGCCTCGCCCGCCTACGTCGGCGACCTCGGCCTCGGCTGCAACCCGGCGCTCGAGCGACGCCTCCTCGAGGCGGACGCGCTCGTCCTGCTCGGCGGGCGCTTCGGCGACATCCCGAGCGGCGGCTACACCCGCCTGCCCGCCGACGGCGCGCCCGGCCAGCGGCTCGTGCACGTGCACGCCGAGCCGGCCGAGCTCGGCCGCGTCTGGACCGCCGGCCTCGCCGTCTGCGCGGCGGCGCCGCTCGTCGTCCCCGGCCTCGCGGAGCGGGGCGCACCCGACGGCGCGGCCCGGCGGGCCTGGGCCGACGCGCTGCGCTCCGACTACGCGGCCTGGTCGGAGCCCGCGCCGCGCGCGCTCGACGGCGTCGACCTCGGCCAGGTCGTCGGGCACCTGCGCGAGGCCCTGCCCGCCGACGCGGTGGTCGCCAACGGCGCGGGCAACTACACGGTCTGGGTGCACCGCTACCACCGCCACCGCCGCCACGGCACGCAGCTCGCGCCGACGAGCGGCGCGATGGGCTACGGGATCCCGGCGGCGATCGCGGCCGCGCTGCACGACCGGCGGCGGACCGTCGTGGCGTTCGCGGGCGACGGCTGCTTCCAGATGGCGGGCCACGAGCTGGCGACGGCGGTGCAGGAGGGCCTGAGGCTGGTCGTGATCGTCGCCGACAACGGCATGCTCGGCACGATCCGGATGCACCAGGAGCGCTCCTACCCGGGGCACGTCGAGGGCACCGGCCTCGCCAACCCCGACTTCGCCGCGCTCGCCGAGGCGCACGGCTGCCACGGAGAGCGCGTCGTGCGCGACGCGGACTTCCCGGACGCGCTCGCGCGGTCGCTCGAGGCGGGCCGCCCCGCCGTGATCCACCTGGTCACGGATCCCCGCGCCATCACGCCGGGCGCCCTGCTCGGCTGACGGCGGTCGACTAGCATCCCGCCCATGGCCGAGGTGGTCCGCATCGGGGTGATCGGCTGCGGCAGCCACGCCGTCCAGAACCTCTACCCCTGCTTCCGGCTCGCGATCCACAACCCGCCCGAGCTGATCGGCGCGGCCATCGGCGACCTCGCCGAGGGCGGCGCGATCGGCGAGCTCGCGGCCTGCTGCGACGTCGATGAGGAGCGCGCGCGGGGCTGCGCCCGCGACTTCGGCATCCCCGCCGTCTACACCGACCACCGCGAGATGCTCGCGCGGGAGGACCTCGACGGCGTGATCGTGGCCCTGCACCCGCGGCTGCAGCCGCAGGTGGCGATCGACTGCCTCGAGGCCGGCCTCGACGTGTTCGTCGAGAAGCCGCCGGCCGAGAACGTGGAGGACTGCGTCGCGCTGCAGGAGGCGGCCGCCCGCGCCGGCCGCTTCGCGATGGTCGGGTTCATGAAGCGCTTCTCCGAGCCCTACCGGCGCGCGCTCGCGATCGCGCAGCGCCCGGAGTTCGGGCCGCTGACGGCGTACGAGGCGCGCTTCACCTTCGGGGTCTACCCGCCGCGCTCGGTCTACGACTTCCTCAACGGGTTCACCTGCCACCACCTCGACCTCGCGCGGTTCCTCGTCGGCGACGTCGAGTGGGTGATGGCGGCGCGCGCCTCGCGGATGCCCGGCGACGTGCGCGAGTGGACGCCCGCCACCATCGACGTGCCCGTGACGGGGTCCGCCTGGCGCGACGGCTGGGCGCTCGCCGAGGGGCGGGAGGCCCCGCAGGAGGAGGCCTGGGCGTGCCTGCTCGGCTTCGCCGGCGGGGCGATCGGCACGCTCCAGCTGAACTGCCTCGAGCGGCTCAACGAGCGGGTCGTGCTGACCGGCCACCGCAGCGTGGTCTTCGTCGACGGCTGGCGCACGGTCACCGCCTGGCTCGACGGGGCGGAGACCCCCGAGGTCTGGGAGCCGCTCGACCAGCTGCCCCTCGACGCGCTCGACCCGCGCCACCTGCACGGCTTCGCCGGCGAGGTGCGCCACTTCGTGGAGTGCATCCGCGACCGGCGCACCCCGGACGTCACGATCGACGACGGCCTCGCCGCGATCCGCCTCGAGCAGGCGATCAAGCGCTCGGTCGCCGAGCAGCGCCCGGTCGAGCTCTGAGGGAGCCGGGGCAGGCGGGCCGCATGCGGGTGCACGCGCTCCACTGCGGCGGCGACCTGCAGGACGTCGCCATCTTCGATCCGGTCCATCCGCGGGCCGGGGAGTCGCTCTACAACCCGTACTACATGTACGTGGTCGAGCACCCGCGCGGCAACGTGCTGCTCGACACCGGCGCGCACCCGACGCTGCGGACCGATCCGCGCTCGCGGCTCGGGGCCATGGCGGACGTGTTCGAGGCGCTGCTCGAGCCCGAGCACACGGTGCCGGGCTGCCTGGCGACGATCGGGATGGCGCCCGCCGACATCGCCGTCGTCGTGCAGTCGCACCTGCACTTCGACCACGCGGGCGGGCTCGAGCACCTCGGCCACGCGCCCGTCTACGTGCAGCAGGCCGAGCTCGACTTCGCGTTCGACCGCACGCACGAACAGGCCGAGATCTACCTGGTCGACGACTTCTCCGACGGCGTCGACTGGCGCCCGGTGGAGGGCGAGCACGACCTCTTCGGCGACGGGACGCTGGTCCTGCACCCGACGCCGGGGCACACCGCCGGGCACCAGTCGCTGTGGGTGGCGACCCCGAGCCGCCCGACGTTCCTGCTCTGCGACGCGGCCTACCTGATCGCACCGATGCGCGGGCGGCGGCTGCCGGGCGTCCTCTGGGACGCCGACGCGATGCTCGCCACCTGGGACCGGATCGAGGCCGTCGAGGCCGCGACGGGCGCCCGGCTCGTGGCGACCCACGAGCTCGACTGGGAGACCTCGGTCCCCCGGCCGCCCGACGCCTGGGACTGAGCCGGGCTAGGGCCGGGAGCCGGCCACGAGCTGCCCGACGATCTCCGCGAGCGGCTCGTCGCCCGCGGCGTGCGCGGACGCGCCCTCGCCGTGGGCCTCGACGAGGTCGCAGGCGCGCAGGAGCTCGGCGAGGCGCGCCGCGTAGGCGTCGGCGTCCGCCACGTCCTCGTCGTGCCCCTCGAGGGCGAACGCCGGGTCGAAGCGGGCGAGCCGGTCGAGCAGGCCGCGCACGCCGGCGACCGTGAGGTACTCCGGGTCGCCCCACAGGCACTGGTACAGCGCGTCGCCGAGGAACAGCACGCGGTCCGACGGCTCCCAGACGACGACGGAGTCGCCGGCATGGTCGCCGCCGACGTGGACCAGCTCGACCGCGGTGTCGCCGAGGTCCACGACGTGCCGCTCCGCGAAGGTGACCTGCGGCACGACGATCTCGAGGGCGGTGCGCTCGGCCTCGGTGTACTCCGCCAGCAGGTGGGGGAGGGAGAAGGCGAGCTCGCGGCCCTCGGCGACGCGGCGGCGCAGGGAGGCCTCGTCCCAGGCGCAGCCGGCCTGCACGGCCACGCCGGCGGCCGTGGCCTCGCTCGCGATCACGGGCACGTCGAGCGCCGCCGACCCGAAGGAGTGGTCCCAGTGCCAGTGCGTGAGCGCGATCGCCACGATCGGCGGGCGCCCGTGCGCCGCCAGCTCGGCGGCGAAGGCGCCGAGGTGGGCGGGGGAGGCGCCCGCGTCCACGACCAGCGTCCCGGACGTGCCGCGGATCGCGCCGAGGACGGGGCGGTCGGTGCGCTCGTCCGGCGTGAAGCGGTCGACGCGCGGGGAGACCACCTCGAAGCGGCACGCGGGCATGCGCGCAGGGTAGACCCGTCTGTCGGCGGGCGCCCGGCCCGCACCGCGCGCGAGCGGTACCGTTCGCGCATGCGCGTGTCCTCCTGCATCGCCGTCGCCGCCGTCGCCGCCGTCGCGATCGGCGCGCTCGCATGCGCCGGACCCGCCGCCGCCGCGCCGACCTGCCACGGCCTGCCCGTGACGATCGCGAAGCACGCGGGACTCGTCGAAGGGACGCCGCATCACGACGTCATCCTGCTCACCGGCAAGGGCACCGTCCACGCCGGGGGTGGGCGCGACATCGTCTGCGGCTCGCAGCGCGCGGACGTGATCGACGGCGGGGCAGGCCACGACGTCATCGTCGCGGGCGCGGGCGCCGACCACATCACCGGTGGTCCGGGGCGCGATCGCATCTTCGGCGAGGCCGGCGCGGATCGGCTTGACGGCGAGGAGGGTCGCGACGTGGTGATCAGCGGCACCGACCGGCGCATCCGGCCGCGGGACTACGTCGATGACAGCGCCTATGGGCTCTCGCTCTACATCGACAGCGCATCGCTCGCCGCGGCGAACCAGAACGGCACGACGTTCGGCGTCATGCGGTCGGCGGCGTGTCCGGCGCCCGTGTGGTGGTCGGCCACCGGGACCACGATCGGCCCATCGCCTCTGCTGCAGACGATGGCGGTCACGTGGCCCGGTGCCTACTCGGCCTGGAAGCAGGACGCGTCGAACTCCGCGTTCCCGCCGGGGGGAGCGGTCACGCCACAGGCGACGGTGCAGTCCGGTCTCGGCTCGGTCCTCAACTGGAATCCCGCGACGGCGTTCCAGATCACCGGGACCGGGCCGGCGAACGAGATGATCATCGAGAACCACGCGACCTGGACGCTCCTCCTCGGCCTCGCCCAGGTCGCCGTCGTGGATGGGCGCAGCTACGCGCGCTCGACGCCGCAGCCCCTCACCGCGAGCCTGGTGTCCCACGGGACGTCCACCGTCCAGCAGCCGACGCAGACCATCACGGTCTTCGCGACCCAGTTGACGGCCTCGCCCGGGTCGCTCGTGTGCGCGGGGGCGTTCGCCCAGTCGATCAGCGTCACCGTGACGCCCTCCGATCCGACGGCGCTCGTGGCCTACGACAGCAGCACCGGCTTCACGACCGACCGCTCCTGAGCGCGGCGGGCGCGTAGACTCCGCCCGTGCTCCGCGTCGCCCGCCCCCCGGTCGACCTCCTGAGCGCCACGGACGTGGCGGCGATCGACGCCGCCTGGCGCACGATCGCGACCGAGATCGGCGTGCAGTTCGAGAACCCGCGCGCCCTCGCGCTCCTCGCCGAGGCGGGCCAGGCGGTCGAGGGCGACACGGTCCGCTTCGACGCGGACTGGGTCGCCGCGCAGGTCGCGCAGGCGCCGTCCGCGTGGACGTGGCACGCCCGCAACCCCGCCCGCGACATCCCGGTCGGGCAGGGCGTGAGCGCCTTCGCGCCGTCCTACGGCTCGCCGTTCACGAGCGCGGCCGGCGAGCGCCGCAACGGCACCCTCGAGGACCTGCGCAACCTGGTGGCGCTGATCCAGGACGCCGACGAGCTCGACGTCGCGGGCGGCGTGGTCGTGGAGGCGCAGGACGTCGACGTCGAGATCCGCCACCTGCACCTCCTGCGCACGCTCGCCGTCGAGTCGGATAAGCCGTTCATGGCCGCGGTCAACTCGTCCGCGGCCGTCGAGGACTCCGTCCGCATCGCCGACCTGGCCCTCGGCGGGCTCGACGGGCGCTGCGCGATGACCGCGATCGTGAACTCGAACTCGCCGCTGCGCTGGGACGAGCGGATGACGGACGCGATGATGGCGCTCGCCCGCCACGGCCAGGCGCCGATCGTGATGCCCGGCGCGATGCTCGGGGCGATGGCGCCGGTGACGCTCGCCGGCGGCGTCGCGCAGATGCTGGCGGAGGCGTTCGCGGCGATCGCGCTGATCCAGCTCGTCAACCCGGGCAACCCGGTCCTGCTCGGGATCGGCACGCCCGTCACCGACATGCAGTCGGGGGCGGCGGGCTACGGCGGGCCGGAGCTCTCCCGCGGCACCCTCGTGATGGGGCAGCTGGCGCGCCACTACGACCTGCCGACGCGCGCGCTCGGCGGCGGCATGACCACGAGCCAGGTCACCGACGCGCAGGCCGGGTGGGAGTCGATGCAGACGATGAAGTCCGCGCTCGACGCCCACGCCGACGTCGTGATGCACGCCGCCGGCTGGCTCGACGCGGGCCTCGTGGCCGGCTACGAGAAGCTGATCGCCGACCTCGACATCATCGCGTCGCTCTGCGTCGAGTACGGGCCGGTCCCGGTCGACGAGGGCGAGCTCGCGCTCGACGCGATCCGCGAGGTCGGGCCGGGCGGCCACTTCTTCGGGGTCGACCACACGCTGGCCCGCTTCCGCGACTGCTTCCACCGGCCGGCGGTGGCGACCACGATGAACGTCGAGCGCTGGCGCGCCGCGGGCGCCAAGACGGCGGAGCAGCGCGCCGAGGACATCTGGCGCGCGCGACTCGCGGCGCACGAGCCACCGCCGATCGACCCCGCGCTGCTCGCCGAGATCGACGCGTACGTCGCGGCGCGCAGCGCGGAGATCGGCGGCTAGGCCCGCCGGGGCGGACCGGCGAGCCGGGCGATCGAGGCCGGCTCCCAGCCGTTCATGAAGTCGGCGTGGTAGCCGGCGGTCGAGCCGGAGTGGAGGCTCCAGACGTGGGGCAGGCCGTCCGTCGGGTAGCTCACCTCGAGGGTCAGCTCGGGGATCGAGACGGGGTGCGTGGCCGGGCAGGCGCCGCGGCGCAGCGGCATCGCCACGTGGGCGGATCCGGGCAGGAAGGCGTTGACGCCGTCCCAGCAGCTCGCGAACCGCACCACCGCGACGAGGTCGCCGTCGGGGCAGGTCGGCACGTCGGCGGTCAGGCGCGCGTCGCCCTCGTCGCAGCGGTAGCCGATGCCGCGCTGCGGCGCCGTGGCGGCCTTGTCGCCGCGCACGACCTGGAAGTCGTCGGGGAAGGTGGCGGTGCGGCCCGAGCGGCTGCGCGCCGGCCGGTACTTGGCGCGCACGGTGTCCGGCAGCACGGTCTCGCCGTCGGCCATGAGCCCCGGCACCCAGTAGGCGGAGCCGTCGTCGCCGCGGCTGCAGGTCGTGTCGTCACGGTCGGCGTTCGCCGCGCGCAGCGAGGCCGGGGTCGAGTCGGGGGCGATCGAGAGGGCGCCGAAGAAGTCGTGCATGTGGCCGGTGTCGGCCTGCCCGGGGAACACGATCGGGTCGAACACGCCGCTGAGGGCGAAGTCGCAGCGCGTCACGATCGCGCCGCGGCCACGCGGTCCGCGGAAGTCGCCGACGGCGGCCGGCCGGGCCGGCGCGGGGCCGGCCGCCGTCGGGCGGTTGTCGTCGCGGCTGGGCGCGTCGTCGGGCCGCTGGGGGCGCTCCGGGCGCTCCGGTCGGTCGGGTCGGTCCTCGCCGAGCCCGGGCGCGTCATCGGGACGGCCGCCGCCGTGGTCGTGGCCGGCGAGGGCGGCCGGCACGGCGGCCAGGGCGATGGCCAGGGCGAGGGCGATCAGGAAGGGGGTTCGGGGCATCAGTGCTCTCCAGTCGTCTGCCCCTGACGACGTGCGAGGCGCCGCCTTCTGACGCGCGGCGTCAGCCGCGCGGACGCCGTGCGAGCCGGTTGCCCTGCGTCGAGTTGACCGCGTCGAGCGCGATCGCGTCACCGCGCCAGTCGTCGACGGAGTGCTCGAGCGGGCCCCCGTCGGGGCCGAAGACGGTGCGGGCCTGGCGCAGCAGCGCCTCGCCGGGGCGCAGGTTGAGGAGCGCGGCGGTCTCCGCGTCGGCGCCGACGGCGCTGATCCGGTGGTGGCCGGATGCCACCTCGACGCCGCGGGCGGCCAGCGTGTCGTAGACGCTCTCGCGCTCGAGGTCGACGCCCACCAGCAGGTCGCCGACGGCCTCCGGGTAGGCGGCGCGCTCGACCATCACGGGCACGCCGTCCAGCAGGCGCACCCGGGTCATGGTCCACGCCAGCGCGCCGCCCGCGAGCCGCAGCGGCTCGGCCGTGGCGGGGTCGGCGGGGCGGCGCACGAGCTCGACGACGCGGGCGCCCGGCTCTGCGCCCGCCCGCCGCGCCCAGGCCGTGAACGAGACGAGCTCGGAGAAGGGCTGCAGGCGCGGGCGGGCGAGCACCGTGGTGCGGGCGCCCTGGCGCGTCTGCACGAGCCCCTCGGCGCGCAGCGCGGCGACGCCCTGCCGCACGGTGCCGCGGGCCAGGCCGGTCGCGGCCACCAGCTCGGCGTCGCCGGGCAGGGGGTCGCCCGGACGCAGCACGCCGTCGTCGATCAGCCCGCGCAGGGCGGCGGCCAGCCGCTCGTGGGCGGGCCCGTCGCCTGCCCCGGCCGTGACGCGCGCCGCGGCCTGCTCCGCGGCGCTCTTGACATGTCTAGTCATGTCTGGGAACGTCTCCTGTGCATGTCCAGACAGGTCTGCGCATGAGCGGGAGTGTACCGGGGCGCGCCCGCATCGCCATCGTCGGCGGCGGGGTGATCGGCTGCTCGATCGCGTACCACCTCGCGAAGGCGGGGGAGCGCGACGTCGTCGTGCTCGAGCAGACCGCGGTCGGCGGCGGCACCACCTGGCACGCCGCCGGGATGGTCGGCCGGCTGCGCACGAGCAGCACCCTGGCCCGCATGTGCCACGCCTCGGCGCGGCTCTACGCCGGCCTCGAGGCCGAGACCGGGGAGCACGTGGACTGGCGCCAGTGCGGCACGCTCTACGTGGCGCGCAATGAGGAGCGGATGTACCAGTACCGGCGCACCGGCTCGATGGCGCGGCACCTCGGCATCGACGTCGAGATCGTCTCCGCCGACCGCGCCGCCGAGCTCTTCCCGCTGCAGAGCCCCGACGGCCTCGTCGGCGGCCTGCACATCCCCGACGACGGCAAGGTCGAGCCGGCGGGGCTCGCCCGCGCGCTCGCCAAGGGCGCCGAGCTCCACGGCGCGACGGTCTGCCAGGACGCGCGCGTCCAGGGCCTGCGCGTCGAGGACGGGCGCGCGACCGGCGTCCTGCTCGAGACGGGCGACGTGGTCGAGGCCGAGGAGGTCGTCCTCGCCTGCGGCATGTGGACGCGCGACCTCGCCCGCCCGCACGGCATCCACGTGCCGCTCGCGCCGGTCGAGCACCACTACGTCGACTCCAACCCGATCCCGGGCGACATCGACATGCTCCCGTGCACCCGCGACGCCGACGGCTGCACCTACTACCTGACCGTCCACGACAAGATCCGCCTCGGCGCCTTCCAGGCCGTCACGAAGCCCTGGCTCGTCGACCCGGTCCCGCACCCCTTCAGCTTCCAGCTGCTCGAGCCGGACTGGGAGCACTTCGAGCCGCCGCTCGAGGAGGGCCTGCAGCGGCTGCCCATCCTCGGGGAGGTCGGCTTCGAGCGCTTCGTCAACGGGCCCGAGTCCTTCACCCCCGACTCCAACTTCATGCTCGGGCCGGCGCCCGAGGTCCCCGGTGTGTGGATCGCCGCCGGCATGAACTCGGCCGGCCTCGCCTACGGCGGCGGCGTGGGGGAGGCGCTCGCCGAGTGGCTCCTCGAGGGCCACCAGCCGTACGACCTGAGCATGGTCGACCCGGCCCGCTTCGCACCCGAGCAGGACGACCTCGCCTACCTGCGCACCCGCGTCACCGAGGCGCTCGGCACGCACTACCTGATGGCGTACCCCAACCGCGAGCTCGTCACGGGCCGCCCGCTGCGCACCTCGCCCGTGCACGGCGTGGTCGCCGCGCAGGGCGCCTGGTTCGGGGAGAAGGCCGGCTTCGAGCGCCCCAACGTGTTCGGCGAGCCGGGCACGACGCCGGAGATCCGCTACGCGTTCGGACGCCAGTCGTGGTGGGACCGCCATCGGGCCGAGCACCTCGCCTGCCGCGAGGCCGTGGCGGTCTTCGACCAGTCGGGCTTCGGCAAGGTCGCGGTCGAGGGGCCCGACGCCGCGGCCGTCCTCGGCCGGCTCTGCGCCAACGACGTCGACGTCGCGCCGGGCGAGCTGGTCTACACGGCGATGCTCGACGAGCGCGGCCGCTTCCAGAGCGACCTCACGGTCCTGCGGCTCGACGACACCCGCTTCCGGCTCGTGACGGGCACCGCCCAGCGGATCCGCGACCTCTGGCACGTGCGCCGCGCCGCCGCGGGCCGCGACTGCGCCGTCGCGGACGTCACCGCCGAGACCGCCGTCCTCAGCGTGATGGGGCCGGCGAGCCGCGCGCTGCTCCAGCCGCTCGTCGACGCGGACCTCGGCGCGGACGCCTTCCCGTTCGGGGCGGTCCGCCCCGTCGAGGTGGCCGGGCGCCCGGCGCGCGCGGCGCGCGTCACCTACGTGGGCGAGCTCGGCTGGGAGCTGCACGTCCCCGCCGCCGACGCCCCGGCCGTCCTCGAGGCGCTGATCGCCGGGCTGCCGGCGCACGACGGCCTCCTCGCCGGCCACTACGCGATCAACTCGCTGCGCCTCGAGAAGGGCTACCGGGCCTGGGGGCACGAGCTCTCGCCGGACGAGACCCCGCTCGAGGCCGGCCTCGGCTTCGCCGTCGCCTGGGACAAGCCCGGCGGCTTCGTCGGCCGCGAGGCCCTGCTCGAGCAGCGCGCCCTCGGCGCCGACGACCTGCCCAAGCGCCTGGTCGCCTTCCGGGCCGAGGACCCCGACGTGATCCTGTGGGGCGGCGAGCGGCTCTGGCGCGACGGCCTGCCGCTCGGCTACACGACGAGCGCGGCCTACGGCCACGCCGTCGGCGGCGCCGTGGCGCTCGGCTATGCGCGCAACGGGGACGGCGTCTCGGCCGACTGGCTCGCCGCCGGCGACTACGCCGTCGAGGTCAACGGCGAGCGCCACCCGGTCGAGGCGCGCTTCGGCGCCTTCCACGACCCCGAGCGAAGGCGGGTGCTGGCATGAGCGCGAACGAGATGCCCGACACGGCGGACGTCGTCGTCATCGGCGGCGGGGTGACGGGCTGCTCGATCGCCTACCACCTCGCGAAGTACGGAGCGGGCAAGGTGGTCCTCGTCGAGAAGGGCGAGCTCACCAGCGGCTCCACGCACCACGCCGCGGGGCTCGTCACGCAGTACAACCCGTCGCAGACGATGATGCGCTTCCGGCGCTACTCGATCGGGCTCTACACCGAGCTCGACGTGTTCGAGCGCACGGGCTCCCTGCGCATCGCCTCCTCGCCCGAGCAGCTCGCCGAGATGCGCCGCGGCGTCTCGCGCGCCCGCGGCATCGGCCTCGAGGTCGAGCTGCTCGATCCCGCGGCCGCGCTCGAGCGGATGCCGGCCGCCTCGCCCGAGTCGCTGTTCGGCGGCATCTGGGTGCCCGAGGACGGCTGGCTCGACCCGCACCGCACGACCTACGCGCTGGCGGGCGCCGCCCGCGAGCTCGGCGTGGAGATCGTGCAGCGCTGCCGCGTGACCGGGATCGACCGCGGGCCGCTCGGCGAGATCGCGGCGGTGCGCACCGAGCACGGCCGGATCGCCACCCCCACCGTGGTCAACGCGGCGGGGATGTGGGCGCCGCGGGTCTGCGCGATGGTGGGCACGTGGGTGCCGTCGACCCCGGTCGACCACCAGCACATCGCCCTCGTCGCGGTCGAGGGGCACGAGCTGCCGCGCGACATGCCCTGCTTCCGCGACCCCGACAACCTCGTCTACGGCAAGGCCGAGGCGGGCGGCGTCCTGTTCGGCGGCTACGAGCCCGACGCGCCCGCCCGCTGGGTCGACGGCGTGCCGTGGGACCACGGCGCCACCGCGCTGCCCTCCGACGAGGAGCGCTTCGTGCAGCTGATGGAGGGCGCGATCCGGCGCTTCCCGTTCCTCGAGCGGGCCGGCGTGGCCGCCCTGATCTGCCACCCCGACGCGATGACGCCCGACGCCAACCCGCTGCTCGGCCCGATGCCGGGCGTGCCCGGCTTCTGGGTCGCGGCCGGGCTCTCCCTGAACGGGTTCGGCGGTGCCGGCGGCATCGGCAAGACCGTCGCCGAGTGGGTCGTCCACGGCGAGACCGAGTGGGACGCCTCCGGCTACCGGCCGTGGCGGTTCCCCGACGTCTACCGCGACCCCAAGCACGCCGCGGTGGCCGCGCAGGAGACCTACCGCTACTACTACCGCCTCCGCTACCCCTACGACCAGGACGAGTGGGGTCGCCCGACGCGGCTGTCGTTCCTGCACAGCCGCCTGCAGGAGGCGGGCGCGGTGTTCGGGGTCAAGTCGGGCTTCGAGCGCGCCGAGTACGTCGATCCGGGCCGGCCGTGGCGGCGGATGGGCGCCGACCAGCGCGGCTGGGGCTGGGGCCGGATGCCGTTCTTCGACCTGATCGGCGAGGAGCACCGGGCCATGCGCGAGTCAGCCGGCATCATCGACCTCTCGAGCTTCGGCAAGATCCGGATCGAGGGGCCCGACGCCCTCGCCCTCGTGCAGCTGGCCTGCGACGCGGAGATGGACCGCCCCGTCGGCGCCGTCGTCTACACGCAGATGCTCGACCACAAGGGCGGCGTGATCGCGGACGTCACCGTCACGCGCCTCGCCGACGACGCCTTCCGGATGGTCACGGGCGCCGGCGCCGTCGCCGCCGACCGGGGCTGGCTCGAGGGCATCGCGCACCGCCTGCGCCTCGACGTCCGGGTCCGCGAGGAGTCCGACGAGCTCGCCGTGATCGGCGTCTGGGGCCCCGACGCCCGGCGGATCATGGCCGCCGTCGCCCCGGAGTCGCAGGCGATCGAGTTCGGCACGGGCCGGGAGATCGCGGTCGGCGGCGCGCCCGTCTTCGCGCAGCGGATCACCTACGTCGGCGAGTACGGCTTCGAGCTCTACGCCCGCGAGGCCTGGGCCACGGCGGCCTGGGACGCGATCCGGGGCGCCGGCGACGTGCGGGTCTGCGGCTACCGCGCCCTCGACGGCCTGCGCATGGAGAAGGGCTACCGCTACATCGGCACCGACCTCACCCCGTCGGACACACCCGACCAGGCGGGGCTCGCCTTCTGCGCCCGGAAGGACGCCGACTACATCGGCAAGGAGGCCCTGACCGCGCGCCGCGCGGCCGGCTTCGAGACCCGCATCCGCACGCTCGTGATCGGCGACGGCGACTGGCTGCCCGTCTACGGCGGCGAGGCCGTGGCCCTCGCGGACGCCCCGACCAGCCGCATCCGCAGCGCCGCCTACGGCTACACGGCCGGGCGCATGCTCGGCTACGCCTACCTGCCCGCCGACGTGCCCGAGGGCGCCGAGGTCAGGGTGGAGACGCTCGACGGCGACGCCGCGGCGGTGGTCGGCCCGGACCGGCTCGTCGACCCGGCCGGCGAGCGCATGCGCTGACCCCGGCGGGTCAGGCGTGCCGGTTGCGCCGGTCGAGCAGGCGGTGGATCGCGACGGGGACGACGCTCGCGAGGACGATCACGATGATCGTGACCTCGAGGTTGTCCTTGATCCACGGCACGTTGCCGAACAGGTAGCCGAGCAGGGTCAGGCCGACCGCCCAGAGCAGGGCGCCGATCGTGCTGAAGAGCAGGTAGCGGCGGAAGTCCATCTTGCCGACGCCCGCCATCGCCGTGATGAAGGTGCGGGCGATGGGGACGAAGCGGGCGAGGATGATCGCCATCCCGCCGTAGCGGGCGAAGAAGCGCTCGGTCGACTCGACGTACTCCTGCTTGAAGAGGCGCGAGTTGGGGCGCCGGAAGAGGGTCGGCCCGGCCTTGTAGCCGACCCAGTAGCCGACGACGTTGCCGGCGAGGGCGGCGACGAACAGGACCGCGCAGACCAGCCAGATCGGCTGGGGGATCGTGCCGTTGCCCGTGAACAGCCCGACCACGAAGAGCAGCGAGTCGCCCGGCAGGAAGAAGCCGATCAGCAGGCCGCACTCGGCGAAGATGATCCCGGCGGAGACCCACAGCGCGACCCCGCCGACCGACTCGAGGAGGGTCTCGGGGTTGAGGTAGGAGAGGAGCCCGACCGCGAGCGTGGCGAGAAGCGGCGGCCCGGGCACCGCTGCAGTGTACGCGAGCCCCTGCGGGCCGCCCGGGGCGGCTAGCCCTCCTGGACCGTGAGGGCGACGCCGACGCCGTCCACGAGCTGCGCCTGCACCGTGAAGCCGTCGCCCGCGAGCGACTCGGAGCGGAGGTCGCCCTGGTCCAGCGAGAAGGTCGACTCGAGGCCGGCGGCGAGGAGCTCCGCGAGCCACGCCTCGTAGGCCGTCCGGTCGAGCCCGGGGTAGACGAGGGTCCAGGTGCGCGCGCCCGTCTCGCCGGATGCGGTCGCCGTCTGCGGGGTGCCCGGCGGCAGCGGGATGCCGGGCGGCAGCGTCGCGATCGCGTCGTCGCCGGCCGCGCCGCCCTCGGCGGCCGCCTGCGTCTCGGGCGCGGGCGGCTCGAGGGTGCCGACCTCGGTCGGCACCTGCATCGCGTCCGACGCGGCGGGCGCCGGCGCGGGGTCGCGCTGGAGGGCGACCCAGGCGGTCGCCGCGGGCGGCAGCACCGCGAGCGCGAGCGCGGCGACGAGGAACGGGATCGGGATGCGTCGCTGCGTCACGGGCCGAGTGTAGGGGGC
>JBEGMS010000256.1:0-3099 GCA_041182985.1 Actinomycetota bacterium | reverse complement strand
GGGAAGTCTCGCGCGGCCGCCGGCGCCGCGACGGCCAGGCCCACGGCGAGGGCGATGAGGGCGACCCGGACGATCCGCATCGGGCGAGCATACGCCGTGACACCGCCGCGCGGCGTGGGCTGCCCTACGCTGCGTTCCGATGGACCAGGCCGAGTTCGAGCGCACGATCGAGGCCGCCCTCGACGAGCTGCCTGACTGGGCCCTCCCGTACCTCGAGAACGTCGCGATCCTGGCCGAGGAGGAGGACCCCGACGACCCGGACCTGCTCGGCCTCTACCTCGGCGTGCCCGAGACGGAGCGCGGCCACGAGGAGCCCGTCGATCCGCCCCGGATCCTGATCTTCCGGCGGCCGATCGTGGCGATGTGCGACGGCGACCTCGCCATGATCCGCGAGGAGATCCGCATCACGGTGCTGCACGAGGTGGCGCACCACTTCGGCATCACGGACGAGCGCCTCGAGGAGCTCGGCTGGGGCTGACGAGACCGCCGGGGCGACGCGGCTAGCGCCTCCCCGACTACACCCGGCTCGAGGTCGGGACGACGGGCGGCGGGCACTCCTCGCCGACGAAGAGATCACCGTGGGTGTAGCGGATCGTCGCGAGGGATTCGGCGCCGAGCAGGACGACCTCGATCGAATGCTGGTCTCCGTAGTGGTTCTCGAGGTCCGCCATGCGTGCGAAAGCGGACTCCTTCTCATCGTCCGAGAACTCCTCCACGCTCCACGCAAGGGTCGAACGGTCGCGGTACACGACGAAGTGCCGCCGCGTTCGGCCAGTCGTCGCCATGCGGCACATGGTAGTCCGCCGATAAGCGTCCGACCCCTCCGCACCGACGGCGCGAGGACGGCACCCGGACGATGAAGGCACGAAGGCGCTGGACGCTATCGCGTACGCGTACCGGCCTGGACGCCGAGGCAGACGCACGCGACGAAGGCCCGCGCCTCCTCCGACATCGCGGGCGGCCGTGCAGGGTCATCGCAGCAGGGTGGCTTGTCTCGGCGTCTGCGCCCGACGGACGAGAGGCCCTGGACGCCTTCGGCGATCTCGGCGTGCGGGTTCGACGAGGCGGTATGCGGGGCGACGAGCGGGATCCAGATCTCGCCATCGGGCGCGTAGATCGTGAACATCCGCAGGCCGCGGAACAGGTGGCGGCAGCACATCGGGAAGTCCCCGCCGTCCGCGGCCAGGAGCCGGTAGCCGCCGTAGACGCAGCCCCCGCGCTTGAGCTCGTCCTCGTAGGCCAAGTAGCGCCGGAACTCGCGCGCCGACAGATGCCGCTCGAGGAAGGCGGTGGTCGCCCGCCGACGTCGGACGACGTGCACGTCAGACGATCTCGTACGCGTCGGGATCGAGGTCCGTGATCCCGCGGACCTCGTCCGGCACGTCGGCCGATCGCAGATGGTCGGCGAGCGCCTCGAGCCAGGCTCGATCCCGCCCGCGCTCGACGAGCTCCGCGAGCACGCGCTGCGCCCGTTCACAGCTCTCCCCCGTGACCTCGACGGGCGTCACGCCGGCCACCGCGGTGAGTGCGCCCTTCCTGATCCATGCGCGCACGGTCGGCTGCGAGACGCCGAGCTGCTCGGCGGTCTGCGCGACCGAGAGGCCCTGCGCGCTGGGCAGGCGCTCGGCCCGCTCGACGACGCGGGCCACCGCGTCCCGAAGCTCCGGGGCGGCGCGCACGATCGCCGATCGCGACAGCTCCTGGAGCTCCATCCGCAGGAGCGCCATCTCGCGCTGTTCCCGGCGGTTCATGCCCCGACCATACCAGAGGGTTTCGCAATTACAGCATGTTTCCGAAACCACGACCTGCGGGCCCCCGCTCCGCCTGTCGGGTGCGCACCGACCACCGGCCCGGTCGCGTTCGTGCGGCTCGACGTCGTCCACGCACCGAGGATCGCCCGGGTGCGAGTACCCGCGGCGCCCGTACGCGCGCCGCTTCGGCGCGGCTCCGTCACGGCTCCACGCCACCCTGGCACGGGGGCGCACGGATCGCGCACGAGTTCGCGCGTCAGGCGCGCGCGGTCGTGGCGACCTCCGGCCCCGCCCGGCGCGCCGCCCACAGGGCGACGAGCTGGAGCGCGAGGATCGCGAACGCGATCGGCGCCACCGAGAACGGCCGGAACAGCACCACGGCGAGGGGCAGCGTGAGCACCGAGCAGGCGAGCGGCAGCCGCTGCAGGGGCAGGGCGTCGGCGGCCACGGCACCGCAGCCCGTGATCAGGATCAGGAGCGCCGCCGACGAGGAGAACGCGAACACCTCGGGCTGCGGGATCAAGAGGCCCGCGACGCCCGCGACGAGGGCGAGCAGGGCGATGACGGCGCGCAGCGCCGTCACCTCGGCGGCACCTCGACCCGGTCGCGCAGCCGGCCGGCCTCGTCGATCGTCTCGATCGCCGTGCCCGCGCGGGAGGCGGTGACGCGGACGAACCCGTAGTCGAGGGTCGAAAAGGCGGCGTCCCGCGACTCGAGCGTGAAGGCCTCGTCGCCGGGACCCTGCCCGCCGCAGCCCGCGACGATCACGAGCACCCCGTCCACCACGCGCCGCTCGCAGCGGTGCAGGTGCCCGGAGAAGACGGCGTCGACCCGGCCCTTGAGGATCGGGTTGATCGCGTCGCCCGGCTGGGGCGGCGTGTGCAGGACGGCGAAGCGCGGGCCGTCCCAGGGCTTCGCCAGCTCGGCCTCGGCGTAGGCGATGGTGGCGGGGTCCTCGTCGACGCCGAGGACGACGACGCGGACCGGGCCGTAGTCGTACGTGTAGCGCAGCCCGTCGCCGGGGGACTCGACGGCCTCGACCAGGAAGCGCCCGTCGGTGGCGAAGGTGTCGTGATCGCCGAGGCCGACCACGAGCTGGGCCTCGCCCATCACGCCGCGCAGGGGCCGGAAGATGTTGCGGTCGAGGAGCTGCGGCAGGGCCAGGAGGTACGAGTTGTCGCCGGCGGTGACGACGAAGGCCGGGTCGATCGCGTCGAGGCCGCGCCCGACGGCGTACTGGTGCTCGGACCCCGACCCGTAGTCGGCGATCACCCCGAACACCACCTCGGCGTCGGGATCGGCGGGCGCCGTCTGGAACGACCCCGAGGCGCGGCCGATCGCGTCGACC
>JBEGMS010000255.1:0-18458 GCA_041182985.1 Actinomycetota bacterium | reverse complement strand
CCTCAGCGAGGCCGTCTTCGGCGTCGAGGTGTCGCCGGGCCTCCTGCACGAGGTCGCCAAGGCGGAGGCCGCCGGCCAGCGCCAGGGCACCCACGCCACCAAGACGCGCGGCATGGTCGCGGGCGGCCGCGCCAAGCCGTTCCGCCAGAAGGGCACCGGCCGCGCCCGCCAGGGCACGACCCGCGCCGCCCAGTTCACGGGCGGCGGCGTCGTGTTCGGCCCGCAGCCGCGCTCCTACGCGGTCAAGGTCAACAAGAAGGCGTACCGCAAGGCCCGCTGCATGGGCCTCTCGCAGCACGCCCGGCTCGGGTCCATCGGCGTCTTCGAGGCCGATGCGTTCGCCGACCCCAAGACGAAGGACGCGCTGAAGCTCGTCGACGGCTGGATGGAGGCGCCCCTCGTGGTCGTCGTGCAGCCCGACGAGGAGGCCGCGGCCCTGTCGTTCCGCAACCTGCCGCGCTCCGCGGTCCTGACGCCGGCCGAGGTCGGCGTCGGCGACCTCCTGTGGGCGCGCCGGCTGCTCGTCTCCAAGGCGGCGCTCGAGGAGATCGTGCGCACGCTCGGTCCGGCGGCGAAGGAGGCCGTGGCATGAGCTCGACCACGCCCGACGCCCGCTCCGTGATCCTCGGCCCCGTCGTCAGCGAGAAGTCGTACTCGCTGACCGCGAGCGGCAAGTACACGTTCCGCGTGCACCCCGACGCCCACAAGACCCAGGTCCGCCAGGCGATCGAGGAGATCTTCGACGTCGACGTCGTCGAGGTCCGCATGGTCAACGTGCCCGCCAAGCCGAAGCGCCGCGGCGTCCACCGCGGCACGCGGCCCGGCGGCAAGAAGGCCGTGGTGCAGGTCGCCGCGGGCCAGTCCATCCCGATCTTCGAGGGGGTCGCGTAATGGGCGTCCGCCACTTCCGCCCGACCTCCCCGGGTCGCCGCTTCATGTCGGTGTCCGACTTCGCGGAGGTGACGAAGTCGACCCCGGAGAAGAGCCTGCTGGCCCCGGTCTCGAACAAGGGCGGCCGCAACAACAACGGCCGCATCACGACGCGCCACCAGGGCGGCGGCCACAAGCGCCGCTACCGGATCGTCGACTTCAAGCGGCTCAAGGACGGCGTGCCCGCCAAGGTCGCCGCGATCGAGTACGACCCGAACCGCTCCGCCCGCATCGCGCTGCTGCACTACGTGGACGGCGCGAAGGCGTACATCATCGCCCCCGTCGGCCTCGAGGTCGGCGCGACCGTGCAGTCCGGCCCCGACGCGGACATCAAGCCCGGCAACGCGCTGCCCCTGCTCAACATCCCGACCGGCACCACGGTGCACGCGGTCGAGCTGCGCCCCGGCCAGGGCGCGCGCATGTGCCGCTCCGCCGGCACCAGCGCCCAGCTCGTGGCCAAGGAGGCCGAGACCGCGCTCCTGCGCCTGCCCTCCGGCGAGCTGCGCCGCGTCAGCGCGCACTGCCGCGCGGCGATCGGCCAGGTCGGCAACACCACGCACGAGAACGAGTCGGGCGGCAAGGCCGGCCGCTCGCGCTGGCAGGGCAAGCGCCCCGGCGTGCGCGGCACCGCGATGAACCCCGTCGACCACCCGCACGGCGGCGGCGAGGGCAAGAACAAGGGGTCCCACCCCGTCACCCCGTGGGGCAAGCCGACGCTCGGCCGCCGCACCCGCGATCCGAAGAAGGCGTCGTCGGCGGACATCGTCCGCGGCCGGCGCCGTGGGAAGGGCAAGAGGTAGCGCATGTCCCGGTCGTCGAAGAAGGGTCCCTTCGTGGACGAGAGGCTCCTCAAGCGCATCGAGGAGCAGAACGCCTCGAAGGACAAGAAGATGCTCAAGACCTGGTCGCGCGCGTCGACGATCTTCCCGGAGATGGTCGGCCACACGATCGCGGTCCACGACGGGCGCAAGCACGTCCCCGTGTTCGTCTCCGAGGCGATGGTCGGGCACAAGCTCGGCGAGTTCGCCCCGACCCGCACCTACCGCGGCCACGCCGCCGACAAGCAGTCGAGGCGCGGCTGATGTCCGACAAGCGCTTCTCCTACGCGAACACGGGCCTCGTCCGCGCCGAGGCGCGGCACGTGCGCTCCTCGCCGCGCAAGGTGCGCCTCGTCCTCGAGGACATCCGCGGCCGCAGCGTCCTCGACGCGCGCCGCCAGCTCCTGTTCTCGCCGCGCGACGCGGCGAAGGACGTCGAGCTCGTCCTGCGCTCGGCCGTCACCAACGCCGAGGTCAACCACGGGCTCTCGCCCGACGACCTGGTGGTGCACGCGGCCTACGCCGACGAGGGCTTCACGATCAAGCGCTTCAAGCCGCGCGCCCGCGGCCGCGCCAGCCGCATCCGCAAGCGCACCTCGCACATCGTCATCCTGCTGCGCTCGACGACGGGCGAGATCGTCGCCGCGACGGGCGCCACCGAGGCCGCCGCCGCGCCGAAGAAGGCGTCGTCGGACTCGTCCCGCGCCAAGCGCGTCGCCGCCTCCAAGCAGGCGCAGGGCGCCGAGGTGGAGACCGCGGCCGCCGCCGCGGCCGAGGAGGCCGTGGCCGAGCCCGCCGCCGAGGCGACCGCGGCCCCGGCCAAGCCGAAGCGCGCCGCCAAGCCGAAGGCCGAGGGCGACAAGCCGGCCGCCAAGAAGCCGCGCGCCCCGAAGGCCGCGGCCGAGGGCGAGGCGGAGAAGAAGCCCGCGCCGAAGAAGCGCACGCCGAAGAAGACCGACGACGGGGAGAAGGCCTGATGGGTCAGAAGGTGCATCCTGGCGGCCTTCGCGTGGGGATCATCCACGACTGGAAGTCGAACTGGTGCTCGGATCGCGAGTTCGCCCGCTACCTGGGCGAGGACATCAAGATCCGCGAGCACATCCACAACAAGCTCAGCCATGCGGGCCTCTCGGACATCCACATCCGCAAGGACTCGCAGAAGATCACGATCGACATCTACACCGCCCGCCCGGGCATCGTGATCGGCAAGTCCGGCGTCGAGGTGGACGCGCTGCGCAAGGAGGTCCACGCGATCACCGGCCGCGCCGTCCAGATCAACATCAACGAGATCAAGCGCCCCGAGCTCGACGCGCGCCTGATGGCGCAGTCGGTCGCGGAGCAGCTGCAGAACCGCGTCGCCTTCCGCCGCGCGATGAAGCGCTCGATGCAGTCCGCGGTGCGCTCCGGCGCCCAGGGCGTCCGCATCAAGTGCGGCGGCCGCCTCGGCGGCGGCGAGATGAGCCGCACCGAGCAATACTCCGAGGGCCGCGTGCCCCTGCAGACCCTGCGCGCGGACATCGACTACGGCTTCGCTGAGGCCAAGACCACCTACGGCCGCATCGGCGTCAAGGTCTGGATCAACAAGGGCGAGATCATGCCCGAGGGCTACGAGTCCGACGACCAGGGCGCCACGCGCCTCGGCGAGGTCGACGCCCGCCGCCGCAAGGGCGGCGCCAAGGGCGCGATCGAGGAGCTCGGCCCCGCGCGCCCCGCGCGGCGCCGCGGCCCCGGCGGCGAGCGTGCCGGCGGCGAGCGCGGCGATCGGCCCGAGGGCGGACGCCGTCCGCGCGGCGGCCAGGGTGGCCCCGGCGGCCCCGGCGGCCCGAACCAGCCCCGCCTGAGCGGCCCGTCGGTCCCCGCGGGCCGGCGTGCGCGCCCGCGCCCCGAGACCCCGCCGGCCGCCGAGGCCGTGACCGAGGAGGCCGTGGTGGAGGAGGTCCTCGAGGCCCCCGCCGCCGAGGCGCCCGAGGCCGTGGTCGAGGAGGCCGTGGTCGAGACCGCGGTCGTCGAGGAGGCCCCCGCCGAGGAGTCGCCCGCCGCCGAGGCCGAGGCCCCCGCCGACGAGCCCGCCGCCGCGTCCGAGGAGGGTGAGTCCTGATGCTGATGCCGCGTCGCGTCAAGCACCGCCGCGTGCACCGGGGCCGCCGTTCGGGCGAGACCAAGGGCCACGCCCGCGTCACCTTCGGCGAGTACGGCCTGAAGGCGCTCGAGGAGGGCTGGATCACCGCCCGCCAGATCGAGGCCGCCCGTATCGCCATGACGCGCAAGATCAAGCGCGGCGGCAAGGTCTGGATCACCGTGTTCCCGGACAAGCCCGTGACCAAGAAGCCCGCGGAGACCCGCATGGGCTCGGGCAAGGGCTCGCCGGAGTTCTGGGTCGCCGTCGTGCGCCCGGGCCGCATCATGTTCGAGCTGGCCGGCGTGCCGGAGCCCCTGGCCCGCGAGGCGATGCGCCTCGCCGCCCAGAAGCTCCCGATCCGCTGCGCCTTCGTGACGCGAGAGGGTGATCTCTTTGAAGGCTAGTGAGATCCGCGAGATGAGCCCCGACGACGTCGCCAAGCAGGTCGCCGACGCGCGCCAGGAGCTGTTCAACCTGCGTTTCCAGCACGCCACCGGCGCGCTGGAGGACACGTCGCGCCTGAACCTGGCGCGGCGCGAGCTCGCGCGCCTTCTGACGGTGCAGGGCGAGATGGCGGAGAGCCAGGAGGGCGGCGCGCGGTGAGCGACGAGACCGAGAACACCGAGGTGGAGGAGACCCCCGTGGACGAGGCGCCCGCCGCCGAGGCCGAGGAGGCCCCCGCCGCCGACGAGGCTCCCGCCGAGGAGCCCGCCGCCGAGGAGGCTCCCGCTGAGGAGGCTCCCGCTGCGGAGCCTGCGGCCGAGGAGGCTCCCGCGGAGGAGCCCGCGGCTGAGGCTGCGGCCGAGGAGGCTCCCGCGGAGGAGCCCGCGGCCGAGGCTGCCGCCGAGGAGGCCCCCGTCGAGGAGGCCCCCAAGGAGAAGAAGAAGCGCTCCCCGCGCAAGCCCCGGCCGCGCCGCGTGCGCACCACGGCGGCGGAGCGCGCCGAGCTGCGCCAGAAGTCCGCGGCCGCGCGCCGTCGCCGCCGCGGCGAGACGGGCGGCGGCGAGTACGTCCGCACGCCGGCCAAGGAGGCCGAGCCCGGCACCCGCCGCGAGCGCCGCGGCGTCGTCACCTCCGACAAGATGGAGCAGACGATCACGGTCCGCGTCGACGTCCTCAAGGCGCACCCGAAGTACAAGAAGATCATGCGCCGCTCGATGACCCTGCACGCGCACGACGAGAAGAACGAGGCGAAGATCGGCGACACCGTGCGCGTCGTCGAGACCCGTCCGCTCTCGAAGACGAAGCACTGGCGCCTGGTCGAGATCGTCGAGGTGGCCAAGTGATCCAGCAGGAGTCCCGCCTCCGCGTCGCCGACAACACCGGCGCCCGCGAGATCCTCTGCATCCGCGTCCGCGGTGGCTCCCACCGGCGCTACGCCGGCGTGGGGGACATCATCGTGGCCACGGTCAAGCAGGCGACCCCGAACGGCACCGTCAAGAAGGGCGAGGTCGTGCATGCGGTCGTCGTGCGCACCACGAAGTCGCACCACCGCGATGACGGCACGAACATCCGCTTCGACGACAACGCGGCCGTGATCATCGATCCCGCCGGCAACCCGCGTGGCACCCGCATCTTCGGGCCCGTCGCGCGCGAGCTGCGCGAGAAGAACTTCATGCGCATCGTCTCCCTCGCCCCGGAGGTGCTCTGATGAGCGGCCTCGGCATCCGCAAGGACGACACGATCGAGGTCGTGACGGGCAAGGACCGCGGCAAGCGCGGCAAGGTGATCTCGGTCGAGCCCGAGAAGGACCGCGTGGTCGTCGAGGGCCGCAACGTCGCGCGCCGCCACACGAAGCCGCGCCCCGTGCCCGGCACGAGCGGCCAGCAGATGGCCCCCGGCGGCGTCCTCGACCTCGAGCAGCCGCTGCGCCGCTCCAACGTGATGCTGGTCTGCCCGTCCTGCGACGCGGCGACCCGGATCTCCTACGACACCGTGGGCGACGGCCGCAAGGTCCGCGTCTGCAAGAAGTGCGGGACGCACATCGACAAATGACCGATATCGCCACCCACATCCCCCGGCTCAAGGAGCGCTACGAGCGCGAGGTCCGCGCCGCGCTGGTCGAGCAGTTCGGCTACTCGTCGCCGATGCAGGCGCCGCGCGTCACCAAGATCACGCTCAACATGGGCGTGTCCGACGCGAAGACCGACTCCAAGGCCCTCGACCACGCCGTCGAGCAGATGGCGCTGATCGCGGGCCAGAAGCCGATCCAGACGCTCGCCCGCAAGTCCATCGCCGGCTTCAAGCTGCGCGAGGGCATGCCGATCGGCTGCAAGGTCACGCTGCGCGGCGAGCACATGTACGAGTTCCTCGACCGCCTGACGACGGTCGCCCTGCCGCGCATCCGCGACTTCCGGGGCATCAGCCCGAAGTCGTTCGACGGCCGGGGCAACTACTCGCTCGGCATCCGCGAGCAGATCATCTTCCCCGAGATCGACTACGACAAGGTCGACCAGGTCCGGGGCCTGGACATCACGATCACCACGACCGCGGCAACCGACGACGAGGCGCGAGAGCTGCTTCGCGCGCTCGGCATGCCGTTCCGGGAGTCCTGACATGGCCAAGACCGCCCTGCGCATGAAGGCCGCTCGGCCGGCCAAGTACAAGGTCCGCGCGTACTCGCGCTGCCAGAAGTGCGGCCGCTCGCGCGCCGTCTACAAGAAGTTCGGCCTGTGCCGCATCTGCCTGAGGCAGCTCGCGCACGAGGGCATGATCCCCGGCATGACGAAGTCGAGCTGGTAGCGCCATGGTCAACGATCCCATCGCCGACATGCTGACCCGCCTGCGCAACGCCAACCTGGCGCTGCACGACCGCGTCGTCATGCCGACCTCCAAGAGCAAGCGCGAGATCGCCCGCATCCTCCACGAGGAGGGCTACATCGCCTCCTGGTCCGAGGAGGCCGCGGAGCCGCAGCCGCAGCTGATCATCGAGCTCAAGTACGGCAAGAACCGCGAGCGCGTGATCTACGGCCTCAAGCGGGTCTCGAAGCCCGGCCGCCGCATGTACGCCCCGAAGGACCGCCTGCCGCGCGTCCTCGGCGGGCTCGGCTGCGCCATCATGTCCACCTCGACCGGCATCTGCACGGCCGCCGAAGCGCAGAAGCGCGGCGTCGGCGGCGAGGTGCTGTGCTTCGTCTGGTGATCACATGAGTCGCATCGGCCGCCGCATCATCCCCCTGCCCGAGGGCGTCACCGTCGAGGTGGCCCCCGGCCGCGTCACCGTGACGGGCCCGAAGGGCACGCTCGAGCAGCAGATCTCCCCCGACATGACGGTCAACGTCGCCGACGGCGAGATCACGATCGCGCGTCCCACGGACCGCCCGAACCACCGCGCGCTGCACGGGCTCACCCGCAGCCTCGTCGCGAACATGGTCGAGGGCGTCTCCGCGGGCTACGTCAAGGAGCTCGAGATCCAGGGCGTCGGCTACCGCGCCCAGGCGCAGGGCAAGAACCTGGAGCTGGCGCTCGGCTACTCGCACCCCGTGAAGTACGACGCGCCCGAGGGCATCGAGTTCGAGGTGCCGCAGCCCACGCAGATCATCGTGCGCGGCATCGACAAGCAGAAGGTCGGCCAGGTGGCCGCGGAGATCCGCAAGCTCCGCCCGCCGGAGCCGTACAAGGGCAAGGGCATCCGCTACGCGGGCGAGCACGTCGCCCGCAAGGTCGGCAAGCGCGCGTAGGCCGGGAGAGAAGGATCATGAAGACCACCACCGCAGAGGCCCGCCAGCGCCGCCACCGCCGCGTCCGCGGCAAGATCACCGGCACCGCCGAGCGCCCCCGCCTGGCCGTGTTCCGCTCCAACGCGGACATCTACGCGCAGGTCATCGACGACGCCAAGGGCCACACCCTCGCCGCCGCCGACTCGCGCGGCGTCAAGGACGGCGACAAGACCGCCAAGGCGCGCGCCACCGGCGCGCTGCTCGCCGAGCGCGCGAAGGCCGCCGGCGTCGAGGCCGTCGTGTTCGACCGCGGCGGCTACCTGTACCACGGTCGCGTGAAGGCCCTCGCCGAGGGCGCACGCGAGGGAGGTCTGCAGTTCTGATGGCCAGTCGCGTCGGCACGGACGCCCAGGGGCGCGAGCTCCATGAGCGCGTCGTCGAGATCAACCGCGTCGCGAAGGTCGTCAAGGGCGGCCGTCGCTTCAGCTTCACCGCCCTCGTCGTCGTCGGCGACGAGATCGAGCAGGTCGGGGTCGGCTACGGGAAGGCCAACGAGGTCCCCGTGGCGATCCAGAAGGCGATCGAGGACGCGAAGAAGAACCTCTTCGTCGTGCCCCGCCACCACACGACCATCACCCACGAGGTGACCGGCGTCTACGGCGCCGGCCGCGTGCTGCTCAAGCCCGCCTCGCAGGGCACCGGCGTCATCGCCGGCGCCGGCGTGCGCGCCGTGCTCGAGCTGGCCGGCCTCAAGGACGTGCTTGCGAAGTCGCTCGGCACCTCGAACCCGATCAACCTCTGCCGCGCGGCCGAGCAGGCGCTGCGCGACCTGCGCCGCCCCGAGGAGGTCGCGGCGCTGCGCGGCAAGACGGTGCACGAGATCCTGCCGCAGGGCCGCAAGGCCAAGGCGGCCGCGGAGGAGGTCTCGGCGTGAGCGTCAAGGTCACGCTGAAGAAGTCGATGATCGGCGTCCGCGCCGAGCACCGCGGCACCCTGCGCGCCCTCGGGCTGCGCCGGATCGGCTCGTCGAAGGTGCACGAGGACTCGCCGTCCCTGCGCGGCCAGCTGCACCAGGTCAAGTACCTCGTCGAGGTGGAGGAGGTCTGATGGCCGACGACGCGATCACCCTGTCGAACCTGAGCCCCGCGCCCGGGTCGCGCAAGGCGCGCAAGCGCGTCGGCCGCGGCGACGGCTCCGGCACGGGCAAGACGTCCGGCCGCGGCCAGAAGGGCCAGAAGGCCCGCTCCGGCTCGCACATGATGCGCCCGGGCTTCGAGGGCGGCCAGATGCCGCTCTACATGCGCACCGGCAAGCTGCGCGGCCCGCACATGAAGAAGTCGATGCCGATGGGCCCGTTCCGGACCCAGACGGAGATCGTCAACGTCGGCGACGTCGCGGCGAAGTTCCCCGCGGGCGCCGAGGTGACCCCGGAGCTGCTCGTCGAGTCGGGCCTCCTGAGCCGCGTCCGGCACCCCGTCAAGGTGCTCGGCGAGGGCGAGGTCGGCCACGCCCTGACGATCCGCGCGCACGCGTTCTCCGCGTCGGCCAAGGCGAAGATCGAGGCCGCCGGCGGCACCGCGCAGGTGATCGAGCGCGCGCCGGCCGGGTCCGACGACTAGGCTGGGCGCGTGCTCGCCGCCCTCGGCAACGCGTTCCGGGTCCCGGAGCTCCGCAACCGCCTGATCTTCACGGCGGCGATCCTCGCGCTGTACCGCGCCGGCTCGTGGCTGCCCACGCCGGGCGTCAACACGGCCGAGATCCAGCAGCTGTTCGAGGGCGCGGCGGGCTCGACGATCCTCGGCTACCTGAACCTGTTCTCCGGCCAGGCGCTGCAGAACCTGTCGTTCTTCGCGCTCGGGATCATGCCGTACATCACGGCGTCGATCATCATGCAGCTCCTGACGGTGGTGCTGCCCCGGCTCGAGGCGCTCCAGAAGGAGGGCGAGGCCGGGCAGAAGAAGATCACGCAGTACACGCGCTACCTGACGGTGATCCTGGCCGCGCTGCAGTCGATCGGCTACGTGATCCTGTTCCACAACGGCGCCGTGCTCGGCGGGTCGAACTCGCTGACTGACCTCACGCCGCGCTCCTTCATCCTGATCGTCGTCACGCTCACCGCGGGCACCACCGTGCTGATGTGGATGGGCGAGCTGATCACGCAGCGCGGCGTCGGCAACGGCCAGTCGCTCCTGATCTTCGCGTCGATCCTCGTGTCGATGCCCGTCGCGGTGCGCGCCTGGGCGAACTCGGGCACCTTCCAGCGGCTCAGCCTGCCCCTGATCGTGCTGGCGGTGATCGTCGCCGTCGTCTTCATCAACGAGGGCCAGCGGCGGATCCCGATCCAGTACGCCAAGCGCATGGTCGGGCGGAGGATGACGCAGGGCGGCTCCACCTACATGCCGCTGCGCGTGAACATGGCCGGCGTGATCCCCGTGATCTTCGCGGTCGCGGTGCTGTTCCTGCCGCCGACGATCGGGCAGCTCGTCCCGAGCCTGTCCTTCCTCGCCGACTGGTTCAACCCGATGTCGTGGCCGTCGATCATCCTCGAGTTCGGGCTGATCCTGATGTTCACGTTCTTCTACACGGCGGTGCAGTTCAACCCCGTGGAGCAGGCCGAGAACCTCAAGAAGTACGGCGGCTTCATCCCCGGCGTCCGACCGGGGCGCCCGACCGCGCAGTACCTCGACCGCGTGATGACGCGCCTGACCCTGCCGGGCGGCCTGTTCCTCGCCGCGATCGCGATCCTGCCGACCATCTTCATCAAGTACGGCGGCTTCTCGCAGGCGGTGGCCCAGGGCCTCGGCGGCACCTCGATCCTGATCGTCGTCGGCGTCGCCCTCGACACCATGCGGCAGATGGAGTCGCAGGTGATGATGCGCCACTACGAGGGCTTCCTGAAGTAGCGGTGCCCGGCTCGTTCCTGATCTTCGGGCCGCCGGGGGCCGGCAAGGGCACCCAGGCGCCGCGCCTCGCCGCGCGCCTCGGCGTGCCGCACATCTCGACGGGCGACATGCTGCGCGCGCACGTCAAGGGCGACACCGCGCTCGGGCGCGAGGCGAAGGGCTACATGGACGCCGGCGACCTCGTCCCGGACGAGCTCGTCGTGCGCATGCTGGCCGACCGCATCGGCGAGCCGGACGCGGCGCAGGGCTTCCTGCTCGACGGCTTCCCGCGCAACGTGGCGCAGGCCGAGGCGCTCGACGCGATGCTCGCGGAGCGCGGCCGCCCGCTCGACTGCGTCGTCGTGCTGGACGTGCCGGAGGAGGAGGTCGTGCTCCGCATCTCGGGGCGCCTCGTCGCGCAGAACGGCCGCATCTACCACGAGACCTACGACCCGCCGCAGACGCCGGGCGTCGACGACGAGGAGGGGCTGCCCCTGATCCGGCGCCCTGACGACGAGCCGGACGTGGTGCGCAACCGCTACCGCAACGTCTACCTGGCCCAGACCGTGCCGGTGCGCGAGCACTACGCGGCGGCCGGCGTGCGCGAGGTCGTCGTCGACGGCACGGGCACGACCGACGAGGTCGCGGCGCGCCTCGACCAGGCCCTGCCCGCGTGATCCACCGCAAGTCGCAGAGCGACCTCGACCGGATGGCCGCGGCCGGTGCGATCGTCGCCGAGACGCTGGCGCTGCTCGCGGAGTCCGCGCGGCCCGGGATGTCGACGCTCGAGCTCGACGAGATCGCCGAGCGCCACATCCGCGCCGCCGGCGGCGTGCCCACCTTCAAGGGCTACCGCGGCTTCCCGGGCTCGATCTGCGCGTCGCCGAACGACATGATCGTCCACGGGATCCCCGGCGACGACGTGGTGCTGGCCGACGGCGACATCATCTCGATCGACGTCGGCGTGACCCGCCAGGGCTTCGTCGCCGACTCCGCCGTGACGGTGGCGATCGGCAACGCGCCCGAGCCCGCGCTCCAGCTGATGCGCACCTGCCAGGCGTCCCTGTTCGCCGCGATCGAGGCCTGCCAGCCGGGCTGCCGCCTGGGCGACATCGGCGCGGCCGTGCAGGGCGTGGTGGAGGGGGCGGGCTTCGCCGTCGTGCGCGACCTCGTCGGCCACGGCGTGGGCCGGGCGATGCACGAGGACCCGCAGGTGCGCAACTACGGCGAGGCCGGCACCGGCACCCCGCTCAAGTCCGGCACGACGCTCGCGATCGAGCCGATGATCACCGCGGGCTCGCACGAGATCCGCATCGATGCCGACGGCTGGTCGATCTTCACGATCGACGGCTCGCTGGCCGCGCACTTCGAGCACACCGTCGCGATCACCGACGACGGGCCCCGCGTCCTCACCCTCGTCGACGGCGATTCCGTGGTCAACCGGGCGATCTGATGGGTCCGACGCATCCGTTTTCCGTTGTCTGCTACCGTGCGCACTCGCGCGCGGGCCGGGCCATGGCCTGCCGTGCGCGAATCCCGTACGACACAGGCAATCAGAGGGTTCCATGAAGGTCCGTCCCAGCGTCAAGCCGATGTGCGACAAGTGCCGGGTGATCCGGCGCTCCGGCACGGTGCTCGTGATCTGCCAGAACCCGCGACACAAGCAGCGACAGGGGTAGGCGTGGCGCGCATCGCAGGAGTCAACATCCCGCGCGAGAAGCGCGTCGAGATCGGCCTGACGTACATCTACGGCATCGGCCGCTCGACCGCCCAGTCGATCTGCAAGGAGCTCGGCATCGGGGACCAGCAGAAGGTCCGCGACCTGACCGACGAGGAGGTCGCGCGCCTGCGCGCCTACATCGACGCGAACGTGCAGGTCGAGGGCGACCTGCGCCGCGAGCGCTCCGGCAACATCAAGCGCCTGATGGAGATCGGCTGCTACCGCGGCCTGCGCCATCGCCGCGGCCTGCCCGTCCACGGCCAGCGCACGCGCACCAACGCCCGCACCCGCAAGGGCCCGAAGAAGACCGTCGGGCGCGCCCGCAAGGGCTAGAAAGGACTGAAGGAGCTTCATGGCCCCTCCCCGCAGGACCGGTGGAACGCGCGGACGCACGCGCCGCAAGGTGCGCAAGAACGTCGCGGTCGGACAGGCGCATATCAAGACGTCGTTCAACAACACGATCGTCGCCCTGACCGACAAGGAGGGCAACGTCCTCGCCTGGAAGAGCGCCGGCGCCGCCGGCTTCAAGGGCTCGCGCAAGTCGACGCCCTTCGCCGCCCAGGTGACCGCCGACCTGTGCGCCCGCGAGGGCATGGAGCACGGCCTGCAGAAGGTCGAGGTCTTCCTCAAGGGCCCCGGCTCGGGCCGTGAGACCGCGATGCGCTCGCTGCAGGCCGCCGGCCTCGAGATCATCGGCGTCCGCGACGTCTCCCCGCAGGCCCACAACGGCTGCCGCGCCCGCAAGCGGCGGCGGGTGTAGGGGGCAGGGCATGGCTCGCGTGACCGACCCCAAGTGCCGCCAGTGCCGCCGTGAGGGCGTGAAGCTGTTCCTCAAGGGGGAGCGCTGCCTGACCGAGAAGTGCGCCGTCGAGCGCCGCTCGTACCCGCCCGGCCAGCACGGCCGCGGCCGCATCAAGCAGTCGGAGTACCTGCTGCAGCTGCGCGAGAAGCAGAAGGCGCGCCGCTACTACGGCGTCCTCGAGAAGCAGTTCCGCAACTACTACGCCAAGGCCTCGCGCAAGCAGGGCATCACCGGCGAGGAGCTGCTGCGCCTGCTCGAGATGCGCCTCGACAACGTCGTCTACCGGCTCGGCTTCGCCGCCTCGCGCGCGCAGGCCCGCCAGCTGGTGCGCCACGGCCACTTCCACGTGAACGGCCGCCGCGTCAACATCCCGTCGTACCAGGTCCGCACCGACGACATCGTCTCGCTGCGCCCCGGCGCGGCGGGCGAGTCCGCCGTGCGCAGCGCGACGGACCTGACCGCGAGCGTGGCGAACTGGCTGCAGGCCGACCATGACAACCTCACGGGCAAGGTCCTGCGCATGCCCGATCGCGATGAGATCGACACCCCTGTCCAGGAGCAGCTGATCGTGGAGCTGTACTCGAAGTGAGCACCCGCATGCTTGATTTCCAGATGCCGCAGATCGTCCACGAGGAGGTCTCCTCCACGGAGGGGGTCTTCGTCGTCGAGCCGCTCGAGCGCGGCTTCGGCTACACGTTCGGCAACTCCCTGCGCCGCGTCCTGCTCTCGTCGCTCGAGGGCGCCGCGGTCACCAGCGTCCGCATCGAGGGCGTGCAGCACGAGTTCACGACGGTGCCGGGCGTCCGCGAGGACGTGACCGACATCATCCTCAACCTCAAGGGCCTCGTCCTGCGCATGGAGGGCGACGCGTCCGAGGTGGAGGCCGACATCGTCAAGTCCGGCCCGGGCGTGGTCACCGCCGGCGACATCAGCGTCGCGGGCGACGTCGAGATCCTCAACAAGGACCTCGTGATCTGCAACCTCGCCGCCAAGTCGAAGCTCGAGCTGTCGCTGACGATCGGCCGCGGCCGCGGCTACGTGCCCGCCGACGGCAACAAGGACCTCGAGACGACGATCGGCGTGATCCCCGTCGACTCGATCTTCTCGCCGATCCGCCGCGTCACCTACTCGGTGGAGCCGGCCCGCGTCGGCTCCGAGACGGACTTCGACAAGCTCACGCTGCACGTGAAGACGAACGGCGCGATCGACCCGAAGGACGCCGTCACGAAGGCCGCCGAGATCCTGATCCGGCAGCTCAACATCTTCGCCAACATGGACACCGCCGAGCTGGCCCGCAGCCTCGAGCGCCAGGCGCCCGCCGAGTACGACGCGGCGCCCGCCAACGGCATGGAGCACATCCTGATCGAGGAGCTCGAGCTGGGCGTGCGCTCCTACAACTGCCTCAAGCGCGTCGGCATCGAGACGGTCGGCGACCTCGTCGCCAAGTCGGACCGCGACCTCGCGTCGATCCCGAACTTCGGCCGCAAGTCCATCGACGAGATCCGCGCCGCGCTGGCCGCGCACGGCCTGCGCCTGCGGGGGGACGAGGGCTAGCGATGCGCCACCAGCGACGGGGCAGGAGCCTGGGCCGCGACTCGGCCCACCGCAAGGCGCTCTACGCGAACCTGACGGGCGCGCTCGTGGAGCACGGCCGCATCACGACCACCCTCGCCAAGGCGAAGGAGGTCCGGCCGATCGCCGAGAAGATGGTCACGCTCGGCAAGCGCGGCGACCTGCACGCGCGCCGGCAGGCGAAGGCCTACCTGCGCTCGGGCGATGTCGTCCACGCGCTGTTCGCCGACGTCGCGCCCCGCTTCGCGGAGCGCCCGGGCGGCTACACGCGGATCGTCAAGCTCGGACCCCGCCACGGGGACAACGCCGAGATGGCGATCCTCGAGTGGGTCGACTGACCGAGCGGGACGCGCGGGGGCCGGCCTGATGGGCGAGCCGAACCGGGCCGCGGCGGGCGCCGTCTCGATCCCCCTGCCCGAGGGCTGGGAGGACCGCACGGTCGTCACGATCGTGGGGCCGATGTCGGAGGGCGCGCAGCCCAACGTCGTCGTCACGCGCGAGACCCTCTGCAACTCGATGGGCCTCGGCGGCTTCTCGACCGGCTGGGTGCAGAAGCTCGCCGACCAGGTGCCCGTCGTCGAGGCGCGGCCGGTCGAGCACATCGAGATCGCCGGGCACCCCGGCCACCTGCGCTGCGTGGAGTGGGAGGCCGCCGGCCTGCGCCTGCGCCAGCTCGTCGGGCTGACCACGGTCGGCCTCGACGCCTACGCCATCGTCTGCACGGTGCACTCGAACGACTTCGAGGCGCTCGAGCCGCTCCTGCGCTCCCTGATCGAGGGCGCGGAGATCGCCGAGGGCGCCGCGACCCCGGCGGCGTCCTAGCGGGCCGATGGCGGACCCGGGCGACCGCAGCCTGATCGAGGGCGGCATCCCCGCCCGGCCGCCGAGCCTGATCGCGGGCGGGATCCCCGGCGAGCCGCGCCAGCGCGGCTTCGCGGCGCTCCTCCTGCTGCTGGTCCGGCTCGCCACCGGGGTGGGCCTGCTCGTCCTCGCCGTGCGCGTCCTGCGCGGCCACGCCGACCTCGCCGCCGCGGCGCCCGACTGGGGCCTGCCCGCGCCGGGCCCCGCCCTGTGGGTCGGGGGCGGTCTGCTCGTGCTCTGCGGGCTGATGCTCGTGCTCGGCGTCGCGGCGCGCCTCGTCGCGCTCCTCGCGCTCGTCGTCTGCCTCGTGGCGGTGGCCACGGCGGGCCGGGTCGAGGGCGGCCTCGCCCTGTGGGGGCCCGCCGCGCTGGCGGTCGGCTGCCTGCTCGTGGTCTGGCGGGGCGGCGGCGGCGCGCAGCTCCTCAACCGCATCGACCCGTAGCGTGCGCCCGACCCGCCTCGACCTCGCCTACGACGGCACGGGCTTCCAGGGCTGGGCGATCCAGCACCACGCGCGCACCGTCGAGGGCGAGCTGACGCGGGCGCTCGAGGCGCTGCACGCCGGGGTCGGGGAGGTCGTCGTCGCCGGGCGGACCGACACGGGCGTGCACGCCACGGGCCAGGTGGTGAGCGTGGGCCTCGCCGGCGGGCCGCCCGTCGACAACCTGCCGCGCGCCCTCAACGACCTCCTGCCCGAGGACGTCGCCGTGCACGCGGCCGTCGAGGCCGACCCGGGCTTCAGCGCGCGCTTCTCGGCGCGCTCGCGCTCGTACGTCTACTCCGTGCGCCTCGGCCCCCTGCGCGACCCCCTGCGGAGCCGCCGCGAGCTGCACGAGCCGCGCCCCCTCGACCGCGCCGTGCTCGACCGGATGGCGGCGGCGATCGTGGGCGAGCACGACTTCACGGCGTTCACGCCGGCGGAGACGCAGCACCGCACCTTCACGCGCACCGTGCTCGCCGCGCGCTGGGTCGGGACCGAGCGGGGCCTCCAGTTCGAGATCACCGCCAACGCCTTCCTGCGGCACATGGTGCGCACGCTGGTGGGCACCATGATCGAGACCGCACGCGGCGACCGCGGCACCGATCCGGACGCCTTCCCGGGGCTGCTCGCGGGGCGCCCGCGGGCGGAGGCGGGGTGGACGGCGCCACCGCACGGGCTCTGCCTCGTGCGCGTCGACTACGGGGGCTGACCCCGTCCGGCCCGACCGGGTCCCCGGTATCGTGGGCCGCGTGCGCGTGCTCCTCACGAACGACGACGGCATCGACTCGCCCGGGCTGCACGCGCTCGCCGCCGCGCTCGCGGAGACGGCCGAGGTGGTCGTGGTCGCGCCCTCAGACAACCAGTCTGCGGTCGCGCGCGGGATCACGATCCGCGAGGAGCTCGAGGTCGAGGAGCGCGCCGTGCCCGGCGCGGTCGAGGCCCACGCGCTGACGGGCACGCCCGTCGACTGCGTCCGCTTCGCCGACGTCGGCCTCGCCGGCGGCCCCTTCGACGTGGTGGTCGCGGGGGCCAACCTCGGCGTCAACCTCGGCGACGACGTGACCTACTCGGGCACCGTGGCGGCGTCGATGGAGGGGGTCTTGCTCGGCCGGCCCGGGCTGGCGGTCTCCCAGCAGCCCGACTCGGGCGAGATCCACCACATCGCGGAGGGCGCGTACTCCTTCGACACGGCGCAGCGGCTCGTGCCGGTGCTCGCCGCCGAGCTCGCCTCCGGGCGGCTGGGTCGCGACCTGGTCCTCAACCTCAACTGCCCCGCCGGCCCCGCGCGCGGGGTGCGGATGGCGCGCCTCGGCCGCCGCATCTGGTCGGACCAGATCGCCCTCGTGGAGCAGGCGGACGGGCGCCGGCGCTTCCGCCTCTACGGCGCCGACTCCGACTACCACCGCGAGCCCGGCACGGACTTCGCGGCGATCGCGGAGGGCTACGCGTCCCTGACCGCGCTGCACGTGGACCCCGAGCACCCGGAGGGTCCGGAGCTGCTCGCGCGGCTCGACGCGCTCCTCGCCTAGTCCTCGTCGAGCCAGGCGCTCGGCGTCGATCGGGACTGCTCGTCCACCACGAGGTCGAGGCGGCTCGGCGGCGGCAGGTCGTCGCGCTCCTCGCCGTCGAAGCGGTGCTCGCGCAGCAGCACCTGGGCGACGCGCAGGCGGTCGATCGCGGCGGGGGCGGCCGCGCCGAGCAGCTCGCCGTCCTGCAGCCACTCGACGACCTCCTCGAGCAGGTCGCAGGCCGCGATCAGGGAGGCGGCGGGGGAGGGCTCGTCACCGGCGGCCTTCGCGGCGAGCGCGGCGGCGAGGTCATCGCCGTCCTTGCGCAGGGCGTCGCCGCGGCGGGTCGGCCAGCGCGAGCCCGTGGCCTCCACGGCGAGCAGGCGCGCGGCCTGGGCCTGGGCGGCGGCGAGGCGCGCCTGCTTGCCGCGAAGCCGGCCCTCGCGCAGGAGCCGCTCGCAGCCCAGGATCAGGAGCACGCCGAACGAGGTGCGCCGGCGGCCGCGCTCGATCACCGCGGCGGGCGCCGACCAGTAGATCTGCTGCTGGAGCGGCGTCAGGTGCGACGACGGCATGGGCGTAGGGTACCGGGCATCACGCTGCGATTCGCGTCCGCCGCGCCGCCGGACCGTCGCCTACGCTGCCTCCCGTGCACGCCCTGCGCTGGCCCGTCGTCCTGTTCGACCTCGACGGCACCGTCCTCGACACCGTCGAGCTGATCCGCGCGTCGCACGCGCACGCCGTGCGCGAGGTGCTCGGCATCGAGCTGCCCGACGAGGAGCTGATGGCGGGGATCGGCACGCCCCTGCGCGAGCAGATGGCGGTCTTCTCACCGGAGCGCGCCGACGAGCTGTTCCACGTCTACCGGGCCTGGAACCACGCCAACACGGAGCGCCTGATCGAGCGCTACCCGGGCGTCGACGAGGTGCTGGTCGAGCTCGAGGCGGAGGGCGCCCGGCTCGGCATCGTGACCTCGAAGATGCTCGACGCGGTCGAGCTCGCCTTCCGGGCGCTGCCGCCGCCGATCGTCTGGGACGTCGTGATCACCACCGAGGACACGCCGGTGCACAAGCCGCACCCGGCGCCGCTCCTCGCCGCCCTCGAGC
>JBEGMS010000254.1:0-2724 GCA_041182985.1 Actinomycetota bacterium | reverse complement strand
GTGCCGTTCCAGCCGGAGGCGCCGTTCCCGATCTGGCGCGACGGCGAGGTGGACGAGGCGGCGACCGCCGTCGACCTCGCCCGCCGCGCGGGAGGCCCGGGCGCGAGCCGGCCGCTCACGGTCCTCGCGACGGCGAAGGTCCGGCCGGTGGTCCTCCTGCAGGACGGCCCGATCGGAGCCACCGCGGAGGTCGCCGCGTTGAAGCTGGCCCGGCTCGCGAAGCTCCCGGCGCGCCTGCGCGGCGACATCCGCGGCGGCCTCGACCCGGCGTTCGTCCCGCTCGGGCGCCCGCCGGCCGAGTACGGGCTGCGCACCGAGAACGCCGTCGACCTCGCCGGGGTCGTGCGCGTCCACGCCAGCGCCTTCGCGACGGGGTCCGTCGGCCGGCTCGACGCGCGGGAGCTGGCGCAGATCGATCGCAAGTTGCCGGGCGTCTGGCAGATCGACGTCGAGCGCTACGCGCGCCAGCGCGTCCTCGAGCAGTGGGCCGCGCTCGTCGCCGCCCGCACCCGCGGCGGCGCGGCGCCGGACCGCTGAGACGATGGAGGCCGGACCGCGTGCGCGGCCCGGCCTCGTCATGGCTGGGGGACAGGGACTCGAACCCCGATTAACTGGACCAGAACCAGCCGTCCTGCCATTAGACGATCCCCCAACGGCGAACCGGATTCTAGCGAAACCCGGGTGATGGACGCCGAGGCCGTACGCTTCGCGCATGCCCGCCCCGCCCGGCGAGTCGTTCGGCCTCGGCCCCCTCGACGTGCAGTGGTACGGGCTGTTCGCGCTGCTCGGCTACGGGCTGTGGGTGCTCGTGACGGCGCTCCTGTGGCGCAAGGGCGGCGGCGACGCGATCGAGGCGGCCTGGGCGTGCCTGCTCGCCGCGCCCGTGGCCTTCATCGGGGCGCGGCTGTACCACGTCGTCACCGACTACGAGCTCTACCGCGGCGAGCCCGTGCAGGCCCTCGACGTGACGCAGGGCGGCCTCGGGATCTTCGGGGCGCTTCTCGGCGGCCTGCTCGCGATCGTCGTCTATGCGAAGGCGCGCGGCTGGCCGGTCGGCACCTTCCTCGACTGCGCGATCGTCGGCGTGCCGCTGGCGCAGGCCGTCGGGCGGATCGGCAACTGGTTCAACCAGGAGCTGGTCGGCGGCCCCACGGACCTGCCGTGGGGCCTCTTCGTCGACCCCGCCTACCGGCCGCTCGGCTACGAGGCCACGGAGCGCTTCCACCCGGCGTTCCTCTACGAGGGCGTCCTCGACGTCGCGATCTTCCTCGCCCTGGGCCTGCTGTGGGGGCCGCTCCTGTCCCGCTTCCGGCCGGGCTGCATCGTCGGGGCGTACCTGATCCTCTACGGCCTCGTGCGCGTCCTCGTCGAGGGCCTGCGCGTCGAGCCGGCGCTCCTGATCGGGCCGTTCCGGCTCAACCAGGTCGTGGCGTTCCTGGTCATGGCCACGGGGGTCCTGATCCTGATCCAGCTCGACCGGCGCCGGCCGCGGAGGCTGTGACGAAGCGGTGCCGATCTGCGCGTTTCGCGTCACGCGGCACCCGGTAGGATGGCCGCATGGCCGTCGTCGACGATCATCTGGAGGTCCCCCTCTCGGCGTTCCGCGCGGACCCTGACGCCTACGTGCGGCGCGGCCGGGCCGGCGAGCGGTTCCTCGTGGTCGAGGGCGGCGAGGTGCTGTTCGAGGTCGGCCCCCCGCGCGACCGCGCCCTGCCCGCCGGGACGGTCCCGGCCGTCGACCCGATCATCCCCGAGCACGGCTCGATCACGCTCGCCGACCTCGCGGCGGCGGTGGAGGACCCCGACCCGGACTTCCTCGAGTGGCTGCTCGAGAGCCGCCGTGCCGAGGGGTCGGACCGCTGAAGGCGGTCATCGACACGTCGATCCTCGTCGCATACGAGGTAGATGGCTCCGGGGCCGAGATCGAGGACGGCTCGGTCCTCAGCGCGATGACCATCGCCGAGCTCGCGCACGGCGTGCGCGCCGCGCAGGATCACCGGTCACGGGAGCGGCGGGCGCGCACCCTGCGCACCGCGGAGCGCCGCTTCGCGGTGGTGCCGTTCACGCGGCGAGCGGCGCACCGGTACGGCGAGCTCGTTGCCCTCGCTCGCACGAGCGGCCGACGTCCGGCGGTGTCCGACGCCGTCATCGTGGCAACCGCGATCGACCTCGGGCTGCCGGTCGTGACCCGGGATGCCGATTTCCTCGTCTTCGACGGCCTCGAGGTGGTGCTGGTCTAGGTCCGGCGGCGGTCGATCCGTTGCGTCAGCTGCGAGAACAGCCAGATCATCAGCAGGATCAACGCGGCCGTGATCAGCAGCCGCGGGATGGTGCCGATGCCGCTCGGCAGGATGCGCCGGGCGGCGAGGGCGATCACGATCGCCGTGAACACGGGCACGATCCGGATCACGGCGACGGGGAGGCGGCTGATCATCCGGCGGCCGCCTCGGCCCAGTCGCCGTAGAGGCCGCGGTAGCGGCCGCCGAGGGCGATCAGCTCGTCGTGGGTGCCCTGCTCGACCACGCGGCCGTGCTCGAGCACGACGATCAGGTCGGCGTTGCGGATCGTCGACAGACGGTGGGCGACGACGAAGGCGGTGCGGCCGTCGAGGAGGCGCCGCAGGGCATCCTCGATCCGCGCCTCGGTGCGGATGTCGACGCTGGAGGTGGCCTCGTCGAGGATCAGAAGGCGCGGGTCGACGAGCAGCGCGCGGGCGAAGGCGAT
>JBEGMS010000253.1:0-3084 GCA_041182985.1 Actinomycetota bacterium | reverse complement strand
AGCAGCTCCACGATCGGGCTGGCCAGCACGGCGATCACGGCGCTCGCCGGCAGGAGCAGGTAGAGGATCAGCCGCGACCCGTCGGCGAGGGCGCCGCGCAGCCGCTCGAGGTCGTGGGCCGCGACGGCACGGGCCATCAGCGGGAACATCACCGTCGAGACCGCCACCGAGAAGATCCCCTGCGGGAGCATGTAGACGCGGAACGCGGCGTCGATGGCCCGGGGTGCGTAGTCGGGGTCGACGTACGTCGCGATGTAGGTGAACACCGTCAGGTTGACGTTGCTCAGTCCGAGCCCGAGGGCGACGGGCGCGAGCAGCACGAGGATCCGCCGCACCGCGGGATCGCGCAGATCGACGAGCGGGCGCAGCCTCGCGCCCTTGCCGCGCAGGCCGGGCAGCGGCACCAGGGTCTGCACGGCCGTGCCGACGAGGGTGCCGACGGCCAGGATCAGCGCCCGCTGCCCGAGGTCGTCGGCCGTGAAGGCGTAGATCAGGAAGCCGATGATCACGACGTTCCAGAAGACCGGGGCGATCGCCGGCAGCACGAACTCGTCGAAGGAGTTGAGGATCGCCTGCACGAGGCCCGAGATCCCGAGCAGGATCAGGATCGGGAACAGGATCCTGGTCATCGTGACCGTCAGCTCGAGCTGCTCGCCGGAGAGGTTCGCGAACGAGAGCAGCGGCCGCGTGAACGCGATCCCGAGCAGCGTCAGGACGGTCAGCGCGAGAACGGCGAGGGTCAGCGCGCTGGAGGCGACCCGCCAGGCGCGCTCGCGCTCCCCCTGGACGAGCAGCTCGTTGAAGACGGGGACGAACGACGCGCCGAGCGCGGAATCGGCGACGAGGGAGCGCGTCGTGTTCGGGACGTTGTTGGCCACGACGAAGGAGCTGGCCGGTCCGGAGACGCCGAGGAGCTGCGCCGAGATGATCTCGCGGACGAGGCCCAGGACCCGCGAGACGCCGGTGGCCGCGCTGAAGAGAGCCGCGGACACGGAGCGGCTGCGCGCTCCGGGCGCGGGCGCATCCACCGGACTGCCCATGCTCCGATGATGGCACGGGCCCCGGTTGCGCGGCCCGATCCGCGCCCCTGCTACGCTCCGCCGCGGTCGCCGGGGTCCCTCCCGGCCCGCACACGAGGCTCATGGCGAACATCAAGCAGCAGAAGAAGCGGATCCGCGTGGCCGAGCGCCAGCGCACGGAGAACATCCGCTACCGCTCGTCGATCAAGACCGCGTTCCGGCGGGTCGTCGAGGCCGTCCAGTCCGGCGATGCGGAGGCCGTCGCCTCCGCCCACGCGACCTTCGTCGCGCTGGTCGACCGGGCCGCCGCCAAGCACGCGCTGCACCCGAACACCGCCGCCCGCAAGAAGGCGCGCGTGACCCGCGTCATCGCCCGCGGCCCCCAGGCCGAGGAGTCGAAGAAGCGCCGCGTCAGCAAGAAGGCCGCGCCGGCCGCGCCCGCGGTGGCCGCCGAGGAGCCCGTGGCCGAGGCCGCGGAGGATGCGGTCGCTGAGGAGCCGGCCGCAGAGGCCGATGAGGCACCCGTTGAGGACCCGGCTTCGGAGGCGGACGAGGCACCCGCCGAGGTCGACGCCGAGGCCGGCGAGGACGCCGCCTCCGCCGACGACGAGTCCTAGGCCGACTCCGGTCCGAGGACCGCGATCGCCACGGCGGCGCTCGTCGTGCGCGAGTGCGTGATCGACACGTCGATCGCCACGACCCCCTTGCGCTCGGCGACCTCGCGCGTCCAGCCGCTGAGGGTGACCTTCGGCTTGCCGCGCCCGGCGACCTCGATCTCCGTCCACGTGAAATGCACGCCGGTGCCGAGGGCCTTGCCGACGGCCTCCTTGGCGGCGAAGCGCCCCGCGTAGCTCTCCGAGGGCCGCGGCTTGCGGTCCAGTTCCTCGACCTCGCGGGCCGTGAAGCAGCGCGCGCGGAACCGCTCGGGGTGCCGCTCGAGCGCCCGCTCGACCCGTTCGATCTCGATCAGGTCGAGGCCGACCAGGAGCCGCGACGGCTCGAGGCCGCTCATTCGACCGTGACCGTCTTGGCCAGGTTGCGCGGGCGGTCGACGTCGAGGCCGAGCCGGCCGGCGATCTTGTAGGCGAGGATCTGCAGCGGCACGACCGCGAGGATCGGCTGCAGCTCGGGGCGCGTGGCCGGGATGCGGATGACGTGCTCGGCGTGCCGCTCGATCTGGTCGTTGCCCTCGGTGGCCACCGCGATCACGTGGGCGCCGCGGGCGCGCACCTCCTCCAGGTTGGAGGCCATCTTCTCGAAGACGTGGCTGTCAGTGGCCACGGCCACGACCGGTGTGTCCTCGCCGAGCAGGGCGATCGGGCCGTGCTTCATCTCGCCGGCCGCGTAGGCATCGGTCGGGATGTAGGAGATCTCCTTGAGCTTGAGCGCGCCCTCCTGGCAGATCGGCAGGCCGAGGTGGCGGCCGAGGTACAGGAAGAAGCGGTCGTGCGCGAAGCGGTCGGCGAGCAGGTCGAGCTGGCGGTCCATCGCCGTGTCGTCGAGCTCCCGCTGGATCAGGTCGGGGAGGGCGCTGAGCTCCTCGCCGATGCGCGCGACCTCGTCGGGGGGGAGCGTGCCGCGCACGGCTGCCAGATGCAGGGCGAGCAGCGTCATCAGCGTGACCTGCGACGTGAAGGTCTTCGTGGCCGCGACGCCGATCTCGAGCCCGGCGCGCGTGTACAGGACGCCGTCCGCGGCGCGCGCGATCGCCGAGCCCATGATGTTCGTGATCGCGACGACGCGGGCGCCCCGCTCCTTGGCGATCTGCATCGCGGCGAGGGTGTCGGCGGTCTCGCCGGACTGCGAGATCGCGAGGACGAGCGTGCGCGGATCGAACACGCCGTTGCGGTAGCGCCACTCGGAGGCGACGTCGGCCTCGGTGGCGACCCCCGCCCACTCCTCGATCAGGTAGCGCCCGGCGAGGCCGGCGTGCAGCGCCGTGCCGCAGCCGACGACGAGGACGCGGTTGATCTCGCGCAGATCGTCGTCGGTCAGGCCGATGCCGTCGAGGTGGAGCGCGCCGTGGTGGAAGCGCTCGGCGATCGTGTCCGCGACCGCGGTGGGC
>JBEGMS010000252.1:0-3772 GCA_041182985.1 Actinomycetota bacterium | reverse complement strand
GTCACCGTCTCGAAGTCGCCGTAGCGGATCTTGACCGTGACGGTTCGCGACGTCGCGCCCGCGGCGCGAAGGCGCATCGCCGCCGACTCGACGAGCCCCCGCAGGACGTCCTCCACCGACTCGGGGTCCGCGACGTCCTCGTCGAAGGTCGTCTCGTGGCCGAAGCCCTTCGCCTCGTGCTCGGGCTCGACCTGCCGGTCGTCGATCCCGAGCGCGCGGGCGCGCATCGCGACGGCGTGGTCGCCGAGCCGGCGCCGCACCTCGTCGTCCCCGAGCCGCTGCAGGTCCGCGAAGGCATGGACGCCCGCCGCGCGGAACGCGCCGACGCTGCGGGGGCCCACGCCCCACATGCGCTCGATGGGAAGCGGCGCCAGCCACGCCGCGAGGGTCCCCGGCGGCTCGTCGACGGGCGCCTCGGCCATGCCGTCCGGCTTGCGCATGTCGCTTGCGAGCTTCGCGACGAACTTGTTCGGCCCGATCCCGACGCTCACCGTCAGCCCGAGCTCGTCGCGGACGGCCCGGCGCACCATGCCGGCGATCTCCCTGCCCGGGCCGAGCAGGCGCTCGCTCCCGGTGCAGTCGACGAACGCCTCGTCGACGCTGAGCGGCTCGACGAGCGGCGAGCATCGCCCGAGGATCTCCATGAATCGCCCGCTCAGCTCCGAGTAGCGCTCGAACCGCGGTCGCGCGACGTGCGCGTGGGGGCAGAGCGCGAGGGCACGGGCCATCGGCATCGCGCTGCGGCACCCGAAGGCCCGCGCCTCGTAGCTCGCGGCCGCGACGACGCTCCGCGGCGACCTCCCGCCCACCAGCACCGGGCGGCCGCGCAGCGACGCGTCGTCGAGCTGCTCCGCCGACGCGAAGAACGCGTCGAGGTCCGCGTGCAGGATGGTGCGGGCGCCCGCCATCGGCAACCACCGTACCGCGCGGCGGTACGCTTGGAGCATGTCCTCCCCGCCGATCGTCGCCGACTCGGTCCCGCCGCTCCTGGAGGCCTTCGGGCGCCTGCACCCGGTCATGGTGCACCTGCCGCTCGGGCTCGTCTTCGCCGCGTTCGCGGTCGAGGGGTGGCGGGTCGTGCAGCGCCGCCGCGAGATGTCGCCGTTCACGCCCACCGCGCTGGCCCTGGCGGCCGTCGCGGGCGTCATGGCCGGCGCCACCGGCATCGCGTTCGCCGAGTCGCACGGCAGCGGGGACGACCTGTTCTGGCACCGGTGGCTCGGGATCGGCGCGACGGCCGCGTGCGCGGCCGCGGCGTGGGCGGCGTCGCGCGCGGCGCGCCCGGGCGGCGCCGACGCGGTCCCGTCGGTGCGCGCGCTGATCGTCGGGCTCGCCGTGCTGGTTGCCTGGAGCGGGCACCTCGGCGCGAACATGGTGTGGGGGTCCGGCTTCCTCTGGGAGCCGCTCGTCGCGAAGGACGAGGCCGGGGATCCCGCCGCCGACGGCGATGCCGCGGCACCCCCGGGCTCGGAGGCCGGTGCCGCCTCGCCCGCCGTCGCGGGCGCTGCGGCGGCCGCGGCCGCGCCCGACGCCGACCCGGTCCGCACTGAGAAACTCGCCTTCTTCCGGTCGAACATCCTCCCGATCTTCGAGACCCGCTGCTACGAGTGCCACGGCAACGGCAAGCGCAAGGGCGGCCTGCGGATGGACGACCGGTCCTCGCTCGTGTCCAAGGACGACGAGGGACTGTGGATCGTGAAGCCGGGCGCCCCGAAGGAGAGCGTGCTGATCGGCCGCGTGCTGCTTCCCGCCGAGGACGACCTCGCGATGCCGCCCGAGGGCGAGCGCCTCGCGGCGGCGCAGGTCGAGGACCTGCGAACCTGGATCGAGGACGGCGCCGTGATGCCCGAGCCGTCCGACGCCGCGCCGCAGCGCGCCGCGCCGGAGGCCGCGTCCGCGGCCAGCCGGCCCCGCGGCTCGGACGCGGTCGCCCCGCGCGCCGCCGCCCCCGCGCGTCGCCCGCTCTCCCAGGAATTGCCGCCGCTCGCCGGCGGCGAGCTCGAGGCCGCCGCGGCGCTCCGCGCCAAGGGGATCAACGCGATGCCGATGGCGGCCGGGGCGTCCACGCTCACGGTCAGCATGCCCGGAGGCGCCGAGGTGGGCGACATCGACTTCGTCGCGATCTACCCGATGGCCGCCCGCATCGAGGAGCTCTCGCTCGCGCGCAGCTCGGTGACCGACGCCGGCGTGATGTCGATGCCGTCGCTGCCGAACGCTCGCTCGGTGCGGCTCGACAACACGGGGCTCACCGACGTGGGCATCACCGCCGTGCTCTCGCGCACGCTCGACGCCGAGGTGGTGAACCTCGTCAACACCCCGGCGACCGACCGGTCGTTCACCGCGCTCGGGCAACTGCCGTTCCTGCGCAAGGTCTACCTGTACGGCACCAAGGTGACGCCCGACGGCGTCAACGCGTTCCGGCGTGCCCGTCCCGGGGTCGAGGTCAACGTGGGAGGATCCCCGTGAACGAGCACGCCGACGCATCGCGCCGCGACCGCCGCGCCTTCCTCTCCTCGATGGCCGGGCTCGGTGCGGCGGGACTCGCCGCATCGGCGGCCGGCCGCGCCGCCGCCGGGCTCCTCGCCGGCGACCCGCCCGCGGGCGGGGGCGCCCCCGCGCCGAAGTCCGCGGCGCCGCTCGTCGTCGGGCCCGCCGGCGCGCGCTTCGAGGTGCTGCACGACTGGATCGTCCCGCCGCCCGGGTGCCGATTCGGCGACACGCACGCCGTGGCGCAGGACTCGAAGGGGAACATCTACGTCGCGCACACCGTGCACCCGGACAGCACCCTGCGCGACGCGGTGATCGTCTGCTCGGCCGACGGCCGCTTCCTGCGCAGCTTCGGCAAGGAGTTCGCCGGCGGCGCGCACGGGCTCGACCTGGCATCCGAGGACGGCGCCGAGTTCCTGTACCACTGCGACACCGGCCGGCGGCTCGTCGTGAAGACCAGGCTCGACGGGACGGTGGTCTGGGAGGCCGGCTGCCCGATGCAGAGCGGCGCGTACGCCGCCGCCGGCGAGTGGTGCCCGACCAACGTCGCGTTCGGGCCCGACGGCACCGTCTTCGTGGGCGACGGATACGGGAAGTCCTTCATCCACGCGTTCAGCCCCGCGGGCGAGTGGAAGGCCGTCGTCGCGCGCCCGGGGAGCGGCAAGGGCGAGGTGAGCTGCCCGCACGGGATGACCGTCGACCTGCGCAAGAACCCGTTCGGCGACGGCCCGGCGCTCGTCGTGGCCGACCGGGGCAACCGTCGCATCCAGTACCTCGCGCTCGACGGCCGCCACCTCGGGTTCCTCTCCGACGGCATCCGCATGCCCTGCGACATGAAGGTGCGCGGCGACCGCATGCTCGTCCCGGACCTCGAGAGCGTCGTCACGATCCTCGGCCCCGGCGGCACGCCCGTGGCGCAGCTGTGCGACGGCCACCCGTCGTCCCTCCGAGGGGCGCCGCGCGAGTCGTTCGTGCCGGGGAAGTTCGTGCACCCCCACGACGCCGTCTGGCTCGCCAACGGCGACATCCTGGTCGCCGAGTGGGTGCCCATCGGGCGCATCACGCTGCTGCGCGCGACGGCCTGAGCGCGCCGCGCCGTGCCGCGGCCCGGTGCGCCAGCTGCGCGATTCCCATCCAGGCGGCCCAGCCCACGAGGGCCGGGTCGACGAGCGCATCCCATGCGTTGTCCGACTGGACGACGCCGGTCCCCCACAGCAGGAGCGCGGCGCCCGCGACGGCCACCCAGCCGCCCGCCCGGCGGTGCCACGCGACCACGAACCACGGC
>JBEGMS010000251.1:0-6525 GCA_041182985.1 Actinomycetota bacterium | reverse complement strand
GTCGTGGACGGGGGCGATGGGTCGACCACCGCCGAGGACACGCGCCGCGCGGCCGCGGCCCTGGCCGACGCCGGCTGCGAGCTGATCCTGTTCGCCGGCGGCGACGGCACCGCCCGCGACGTCTGCGCGGCGATCGGCGACCGCACGCCCGCGCTCGGGATCCCCGCCGGCGTCAAGATCCAGAGCGCCGCGTTCGCGGAGTCGCCGCGGCGGGCGGGCGAGCTCGCGGGCGCCTGGCTGACGGGGCGCCGTCGTGAGCGCGCCGCCGAGGTCGTCGACCTCGACGAGGACGCCGTGCCCTCCGGCCGCGTCGGCCCGCGCCTCTACGGCACCCTGCGCGTGCCGCTCGGCCCCGGGCTCGTGGCCAGCGCGAAGTCGCCGAGCCACGACGAGGACCCGGCCGCGGTCAACGGGATCGCCGCCCGCATGGCGGAGCGGATCGGCGACGGCACCGCCATCCTCGGACCCGGCACCACGGTCGCCGCCGTCGGTCGCGACCTCGGCCTCGACACGACGCTCGTCGGCGTCGACCTCGTGCGCGGCGGCGCGCTCGTCCTGCGCGACGCGAGCGAGCAGCAGCTCCTCGAGGCCCTGGGCGACGACGGTGCGACGACGGTCGTGACGCCGATCGGCGGGCAGGGGTTCGTGCTCGGCCGCGGCAACCAGCAGATCTCCCCGGCGGTGCTCCGTGCGGCCGGTATCGGTCGTTTGACCGTGGTCGCGACCCCTGCCAAACTCGCCGTGCTGGGCGGAAGGCCGCTGATCGTCGACACCGGCGACGACGCGACCGACGCCGAGCTCCGCGGCTGGCACCGGCTGGTCACGGGGTACGACGAGGAGACCATCTACCGGGTGGAGTGAGGACATGCCGCATCCGTACATCCCGAACTCGGCGCCCGAGGTCAGGCGCGAGATGCTCGACGCGATCGGCGTCGACTCCGTCGAGGACCTCTACCGCCCGATCCCGTCGGACCTGCGCTTCAAGGGCCGGCTGCCGCTCGAGGAGGGCATCCCCGAGGAGGGGCGCCTGCGCCGCCACGTCGAGGGCATCCTGCGCCGCAACACGCCGGCGAGCGACGTCCTCAGCTTCCTCGGCGCGGGCTGCTACCAGCACGAGGTGCCGGCCGTCTGCGACGAGATCAACCGCCGCGGCGAGTTCGTGACCTCCTACGCCGGCGACGTCTACGGCGACCACGGGCGCCTGCAGGCCCTCTGGGAGTTCCAGGACGTGATGGCCGAGCTGATCGAGATGGACGTCGTCACGACGCCCAACTACGACTGGTCCACCGCCGCCGCGATGTGCCTGCGCAGCTCCGTGATGCTGACCGGCCGCAAGCGCGTCCTGGTCCCGGCCGCGCTGCTCCTCGACCGGCGGCTCGTGTTCCAGGACTACCTGGCCCACGACGTGCAGGTCGACGAGATCCCCTTCGACGACGCGACCGGCCTGCTCGACCTCGCCGCGCTGCGGTCGATGATCGGCGACGACGTCGCCGCCGTCTACGTCGAGTACCCGAACGCGCTCGGCGTGATCGAGCACCAGGCCGGCGAGGCCGTAGAGATCGCCCACGAGCACGGCGCGATGGCCGTGGTCGGGTCCGACCCCTCGGGCCTCGGCGTCCTCGCCTCCCCCGGTTCCCTGGGCGCCGACTTCGCGGTCGGCGACCTGCAGCCGCTCGGCATGCACATGTCGTACGGCGGCGGCCTGTCCGGCTACATCGGCTGCCGCAACATCCCCGAGGTGATCGAGTCGCTGCCCGTCTTCATCTTCGCCAAGACGGAGACGCTCGAGCCGGGCCAGCACGGGTTCGGCTACCTCAACTTCGACCGCACGCACTACGTCAAGCGCGGCGAGGGCTCGCAGAACGGCGGCACCACGACCGCCCTGTGGGCGATCACCGCGGCCGCCTACCTCGGGCTGCACGGCCCCGAGGGCATGCGCGAGCTCGGCGAGGGCCTCCTGCAGCGGACCCGCTACGCGGCCGACCGGATCGGCGCCCTGCCGGGCGTCACGGCACCGCGCTTCAGCGGCGCGAGCCTGAAGGAGTTCGTCGTGACGTACGACGCGCACGACGTGGCGACCGTCGACGCCGCCCTGCGCGAGCGGGGCATCTTCGGCGGCAAGGACCTCTCGGTCGACTTCCCCTCGCTCGGACGCAGCTCGCTCTGGGCGGTCACCGAGGTCCACAGCAAAGACGACATCGACCGTCTGGTCGACACCCTCGGGGAGGTCCTCGCATGAGCCCGCAGTTCCAACAGGCCCGCTGGAGCGAGCCCCTGCTGTCCGAGCTCGGCACGCCCGGCGAGCGCGGCTACGTGCCGACGGCGCCGGAGGCCGAGATCGCGGCCCACGCGCCCGACCCCCTGGAGGCGATCCCGCCGGCCTTCCGCCGCTCGGCGCCGCCGCGGCTGCCGCAGGTCGCCCAGCCGCAGCTCCTGCGCCACTTCTACCGGCTCTCGCAGGAGACGCTCGGCAACGACGTGGCCGTCGACTTCGGCCTCGGCACCTGCACCATGAAGTACTCGCCGAAGGTCAACGAGCACCTCGTGCGCATGCCCGAGGTGCAGGACCTGCACCCCGCCCAGCACGAGGACACCGTGCAGGGCATCCTCGAGGTGCTTTGGCGGCTCGAGCAGATGCTGTGCGCCATCTCCGGGCTCGACCGCTTCACGCTGCAGCCCCCGTCGGGGTCGGCCGCGGTCTACACCAACGCCTCGATCGTGCGCGCGTACCACGCCTCGCGCGGCGAGGGCGAGCAGCGCGACGAGATCATCTCGTCGGTCTTCTCGCACCCCTGCGACCAGTCCGGGCCGTGGTCGGCCGGCTTCAAGGTCGTCGAGCTCTACCCCGGGCCGAACGGCTACCCCGAGCTCGACGCCCTCAAGGCGGCGCTCTCGAACCGCACGGCGGGCATCGTCATCACGAACCCCGAGGACACCGGCATCTACAACCCGCACATCGCGGAGTTCACCCGCCTCGTCCACGAGGCCGGCGGGCTGTGCGTGTACGACCAGGCGAACGCCAACGGCATTCTCGGCATCGCCCGCGCGCGCGAGGCCGGCTTCGACCTCTGCCACTTCAACATGCACAAGACGTTCTCGTCGCCGCACAACGGCATGGGGCCGGCGATGGGCGCCTCCGGCGTCAAGGAGGAGCTCGCCCGCTTCCTGCCCGCTCCCGTCGTCGAGAAGCGGGGCGACCGCTTCGAGCTCGACTGGAACCGGCCCGAGTCGATCGGCAAGATCCGCAGCTTCGTCGGCAACGCCCAGATCGCGGTGCGCTCGTACGCCTGGATCCTCGCCCTGGGCCCCGACGGGATCCGCGAGGTCGCGGAGACGGCGGTGCTCAACGCCAACTACCTCGCCAATCGCCTGCGCGAGGTCCCGGGCATGTCGCAGCCCTACCCCACCTCGAACACGCCGATCGAGCAGTTCCGCTGGTCGCTCGAGGCGCTGCGCGAGGAGACCGGGGTCGGATCGTCCGACATCTCGCGCAACCTCGCCGACTACGGCTTCCAGCCGGTCTTCGGCAGCCACCACCCGTTCATCGTCCCCGAGCCCCTTACGCCCGAGGCCTCGGAGTCCTTCTCCAAGGAGGACATCGACAGCTGGGCCGACGCGATGATCGACATCGCCAAGCGGGCGCAGGCCGACCCCGATGACGTCCTCGAGGGGCCGTACCGCAACGCCTGCCGGCGGATCGACGCGGCGGCCCTCGACGATCCGGACCGGTGGGTGCCCACCTCGCGGGTGGAGCGCTCGAAGGGCGGCGTCCGGGGCGACTAGCCCGGCGGCCCCGCACGACGGGGCGGCTCCTAGAAGAAGGTGTGCACGGCGCCCGTGACGCGGTGCTCCGCATCGACGAGCGGCAGCATTCGCCACTTGTCGAAGGCCGTGCACGGGTGGCTCACCCCGCAGCCCACGAGGTCGCCGACCGCGAGGCCGTCGGCGGCCGGGCCGCGCAGGAACGCGTGCTGGTCGTTGAGGGCGACGATCGCGCACTCGCCGATCGGCTCCAGGGCGCCGTCGCGGGCCCGCCAGCGCGGCAGCGGCAGGTCGATGTCGAAGGGGACGTCCCGCTTGCCCATCCCGAGGATGGCGAGCCCGGGCTCCGGCTGCGAGAGCACCGCCGCCCAGGCCTCGATCGCGGGCTCCAGCGCGCCGTCGCCGATCCGCCCCCGCTCGAACGGCGACAGGCGCCGGTAGAGCCCCTCGTCGTGGGTGACCGTGCAGCCCGAGCGCAGGACGAGCCGCACCGGGCGGTCGATCTCCGGGCGCAGGACCGCCGCCACGCGATCGAACCAGGCGCTGCCGCCGGCGCTCGCCACCACCTCGTCGGCCTCGTCGAGGAGGCCGTCCGCGGCGAAGCGCTCCAGTGCGCCGCGCACGTCGGCGAGGTAGGCGTCGACGCGGGCCTCGACCGCGGCCGCGTCGTCGCCGTGGATGTGCCCCTCCCAGCCGGCCACGCCCGACAGGACCACGCCCTCGGCGGCGCGGGCGGCGCGCGCCGTCGCGTCGGCCGTCGCGGCATCGCGGGTGCCGGCGCGGCCGTCCGCCATGCCGATCTCGACCAGGACCCGCACGGGCGGGTCGCCGTCCGCGCTGGCCGCGGCCAGCCGCTCGACCGCGGCGGGCGAGTCGACGAGCAGCCAGATCTCGGCGCCGCCGCGCTGCCCCTCCCCGATCCAGCCGAGCCCGGCCGGGTCGACCACCTCGTTGGCGATCAGGATGCGGGGCACGCCGAAGGCGGCGCAGACGCGCGCCTGCGCGATCGTGGCGACGGTGATTGCCCACGCGCCGGCGTCGAGCTGCCGGCGGAAGAGCTCCGGGGCCATCGTGGTCTTGCCGTGCGGGGCGAGCGACGCGTCGTGCGCGACGCACCACGCGCGCATCGTGGCGATGTTGGCGGTGATCGCGTCCTCACGCAGGGCCATGACGGGCAGCGGCAGGTCCCCGGCGAGGAGCGACCAGCCGCACGCCCCGACCGACCGCGGGGTCGGCGGCGGATCGGCCACCGGGAAGCCCTTGTAGCGCCAGTCGATCGGGTCGGCTGCGAGCTCCGAGAGGGCCGCCTCGTCCATGGGGGCAGTGTACGATCACCCGCGGGAGGAGGCGCATGGACCTGACCGGCAGGAGCGCCGTCGTCACGGGTGGCGGCGGGGGCATCGGCAACGCGACCGTCGAGCTGCTCGCGGCTCGCGGGGCGGCCGTCGCCTTCAACGACATCAAGCCGGAGCGGGCCGAGCCGGTCGCCGCCGCCCTGCGCGAGCGCGGCCTGCGGGTCGTCGCGGAGATCGGCGACGCGGGGACGCCGGAGGGCGTCGACAGCCTCGTCGCGCTCGCCGAGCGCGAGCACGGCCCCGTCGACATCCTGATCTGCAACGCCTTCGCCTGCGTCGCCGACGGCGTCGCGACGATGCCCCTCGAGGACTGGCGCCACGACGTCGAGGGCACGCTGACCAGCGCCTTCATCGCGATCCAACGCGTCCTGCCCGGCATGCTGGAGCAGGGGCGCGGGGCGATCGTCACCGTCGGCTCGGTCAACATGCGCGGCTACTACGGCGGCGAGGCCTACTCGGCTGCGAAGGCCGGCCTCGAGAGCCTGACGCGCGGCGTCGCCGTGCGCTACGGGCCGCGCGGCGTGCGCGCCAACATGGTGATGCCCGGCTCGATCCTGACCGACGTGCACCGCATCCGCGAGGAGGCCGAGCCCGGCTACCTCGAGCGCCTGCGGCGCTGGTACCCGCTGGGCCGGATCGGCGAGCCGGGGGACGTGGCAGAGGCGATCGCCTTCCTCGCCTCGGACCAGTCGGGCTGGGTGACCGGCGCCACCCTCGCCGTCGACGGCGGGCTGACGGCCGGCAACGGCGTGATGACCTCCGAGCTCGTGGTCGAGTTCGGCGACGGCGAGCGATGAGCGGCGTCCTCCTGCTGCGCGGCGGGCGCGTGGTCGACGGCAGCGGCGCCCCCTGGGTGCGCGCCGACGTGCTGGTCGAGAACGGGCGCATCGCGCAGGTCGGCAGGATCGACGAACACCCGGCGGAGGTCGTCGACGTCGACGGCCTCGTCGTCTGCCCCGGCTTCATCGACATGCACACCCACTCCGACCTCGTGCCCCTCTACGACCCCCCGCACCTCTCGAAGGCGCTGCAGGGCGTCACCCTGGAGGTCATCGGGCAGGACGGCCTCAGCCTCGCGCCCGCCACCGAGGCGGTGGAGCGCGAGCTGGCGGAGGCCCTGGCCGGCTGGAACGGCGCCCCGGACATGGAGCGGGGCTGGCGGAGCGTGGCGGAGTACCTCAGCCGCTTCGACGACGGGGTCGCCACGAACGTCGCGTTCCTCGTGGGGCACGGCACGCTGCGGATGATCGCGATGGGCTCCGACGAGCGCGCGCCGACCGCAGACGAGCTCGCGACGATGCAGCGGCTCCTGCGCGAGGCCCTCGCGGACGGCGCCTTCGGGCTGTCGGCCGGCCTCACCTACGCCCCGGGCATGTACGCCGACGACGCCGAGATCGTCGCCCTCTGC
>JBEGMS010000250.1:0-2947 GCA_041182985.1 Actinomycetota bacterium | reverse complement strand
GGGCATCCTGGTAGGTCGGCGAGTGCACGACGATCGCGTCGAAACGGGGGAGGATGCTCCGCAGGTCCGCGAAGTAGCGGTCGTACAGCGGACGCTTGAGGCCGGAGAATCCGCACGGGGCGAGCACGGTTCGCAGCGGGAGGTCCCCGACGTCGTCGAGGATCGCATCGGTCGTCCACTGCTGCGCCGCGTAGGTAAGGAGCGCGTCGAATCCACCTTCGCGTACGTGGTGCCGATAGCGATCGACCTCGCCCGTCATGCCCGTCATCCGGTTGCCGGCGATCTCGAACTCCTCGATGCGAACCCCCTCGAGCTCGCGTGTCCGCCGTTCCGCAAGGCGCGTGGTGGCGACGGTGACGTCGTGTCCGCGGGCTGCGAGCCTCGTCGCGATCTGCCGCACGACCTCCTGGGCCCCACCGATCGAGGGGTAGAAGAACTCGCTGGCCAGGAGCACCCGCATCGACGGCAACTGTAGGAGCCCGGTCGCCGGATGCAGCCGCCGCCGGTAGGATCGCATCGTGTGGACAGCCAAGAACGTCGCGTCGGCCGTTGGCGCGGTCGCGCTCCGCGTCGCACCGGGCCTGATGTTCCGGTGGCAGTGGCGCCAAGGTGCCGGCGTCGGGGAGATCCCCGAGGACCGCTGGCTGCCCCCATCCGAAGTCCGGGACGTCCTGCGCATGCTCGCGCCGGTGAGTGCGGGCTGCGGCCTCGTTCGCATCGGCGGCGCGGCCGACGGCGGCTACCTCGTGCCTGACGACCTCGTCGGCGTTGAGGCCCTGCTCTCGGCCGGGGTGGGCGCGACGTGGACGTTCGAGCGGGATCTTGGGGAGCGCTTCGGGATCCACGCGTCGATGCGCGACGGGTCCATCGGTGCCCCGCCCGGATTGACCGAGCTGCAGGACTTCGACCGCCTGTATGTCGCGGCGGAGCCCGGACCGGGTGCCGTGACGCTGGCCGAGTGGGTTGCGGCGGTCGCCGCCGACGGCGACCTGATGCTGCAGATGGACATCGAGGGCGCAGAGATCGACATCCTCGCTGCGGTGGATCCCGCCGTCCTGCGCCGATTCCGGGTCGTCGTCGTCGAGTTCCACCGGCTGCCGTGGGCGCTGGTCGACGGTCCGCAGGGGGAGGTGTTCCGGACGGCGATGCGGCGGCTTGACCGCGACTTCCTGCCGGTCCACATACATCCCAACAACTGCTGCGGACTGCGGGTCTTCCACGGCATCGACGTCCCGTGCGTGCTCGAGGTCACGTACCTTCGTCGGGACAGGGTGCCCGATTCCCCCATCCGCATCCCGGTCGGGCACCCGGAGGATCGCGACAACGTGCCGGCGTACCCGTCCCTGGGCCTGCCGGCGGGGTGGCCGGACTGAGATGGGTACCGCCCTGCAGCGGGGCTGATCAGTCGGCGAGCGCTTCCGCGTACCAGTGCGAGGAGGCCGAGTAGGCGTCGGGGTGGCGGTCGCGAAGCGCGGCGACGATCGCGTCCGCGGGCGCGGTCCAGTCGACGTCGGAGCGGCTGAACGTGACCGCTCTGGGGCTCGCCAGCCGGCAGCGCCAAGGGGACGCCTGAAGGAGCAGGGCCCCGTACAGCTCGTATTCCGAGCACGCCGACTCGATCCCGAACCGCGCCGCCTCGAGGAAGCGCAGCGCCTCGCGCGCGAACGAGTCGGCCGACGTCCCGAACTGCAGCTGCAGCACGTCCCGCTGCATCAGCTGGTGATGCGCGACGGCGGAGAGCGGCAGACGGGGACGTGAGGACCCGAGCAGGCGGTCGAGGTGCTCGCCGTAGGGCGAGTGCACCTCGGTCGTCGCGATCACGATCTGGTCTGGCCCGCTCAGCCAGTTCCGCGGGCGCAGCAGGAGCGTGTCGGCGTCTGCAACCAGCGTCGCCGGAGCGGGCCCGAGGGTCGCCTCGCGGAGCTTGACCAGCTGCTGCAGGACCCAGCCGGCTCGCTCGCGCGGCACGGCCCGCGCCACGGCCGCGGCAACCGTGGCGTCGATCACCGCCTCCTCCGGCACGACCTCGACGCCGGCCGGCAGGCGCCGGCGATCGATCGCCGCAGGATCCGCGGCGACGATGCGCACTCCGGCGACGTCCGCTGCGACGGCCTCGATCGCGGCCAGGGCGGCGGCGGGCGCGAGGGAGACGTCGCGCGGTCCGCAGGGGATCGCGATCGCGATCGGCACGGACGCCGCAGGGGCGTGACCCAACGGGTCGGCGCGGAGGATTCGATCGAGGAGCGCGGCCTGCCCGCGGGAACCGAGTGCGCCGCTGCCGGGGATCAGGCTCAGTGGTCGCCGACGGGTCGCGGCGTGCCCGCGGCGCATCGCGCGAACGCCGCTGCTCCCTACCCGCGATCGGATCGGCTCCGACGGCGCTGCACGCAGTCCGCCCGCGCTGACGACGCCCCCCCCGACGCCGAGGAGGGCGGACGACGCCCATCCTCGCGTCCCGCCGGCGGGGAGGAGGGCGCGCCGCGGGTACGAGCCCGGTACCGGCTGCAGGGTGGAGGTGGCCGCGATGCGGGTCGAGTACCACGGTCGGGTGGATGGCTCCAGCGGCGGGAACGTCTTGCAGTGCATGTGCAGGTTGGCGACGCGGACGAACGCGGACGATCCGGCGATCGTCGAGCGCACCTCGATCGATCGCCCGCTCGCGGCGATCCGCCACTCGAGCTGGCGTGGATCGATCGCGCTGGCGGGGTTCACGTGCAGGGTGAGCGGGCGCTCCGGTGCGTTCTCCGGGTCCTCGCCTCCGAGGTACTGGCCGAGCGCCGCGGCGTCGAAGATGCAGCCGAAGGCGTCGAAGTGCCGGGTCATGGCGGCATCCATCGCGCTGCGAACGCGGTAGGGCTTCAGCCACGTCGCGTCGGGGGCCGTTGGCAGCGCCTCAACCGGCGCGCTGCCGAGGACGGCGCGGGCCAGGAGCTCCATCTCGTTCAGC
>JBEGMS010000249.1:0-4813 GCA_041182985.1 Actinomycetota bacterium | reverse complement strand
TCACGCGCGCGCTCGTGGACGTCGCGCGCGGTACCGCCTAGATCTCGACGCGGGCGCCCATCGTGACCGTGTGGTCCGGCGGGACCCGGAAGAAGTCGGTCGAGACCTGGGCCTGGCGGTGCAGCAGGGCGAAGACGCGGCGCGGGATGCTGCGCAGCCCGCGCGTGCCGACCGCGACCGTGTCGCGACCGACGAAGTAGGACGTCGTCGCCGGGTCGATGCGGTCCCCGAGCTCGCTCGCCGCCAGCGCGGCCGGGACGTCGGGCGACTCGGCGAAGCCGAAGCGCAGGAACGCCCGCCACATCCCGGGCACCAGCTCGTGCACCTCGGAGCGCTCCTCCTCGCCCGCATACGGCGTGTCGAGGGTCTGCACGGTGAGCAGGACCGTGGTCGCGTGGATGCGCCCGAAGTTGCGGAGGGTCGCGAGCAGCGGCCGCGGCACCATCGTCGGCGACGCCACTAGGAACACGCCGGTGCCCTCGACCGTCTTGAAGTCGCCGGCGGCGACGCGGGCGGCGAACTCGTCGGTCTCCACGGCCTCGCGGGACAGCGCGGCGAGCATCGCCTGGCGCCCCGACTGCCACGACCAGATGATCAGGAAGAGCACGCTCGCGACGGCCAGCGAGAACCAGGCGCCGTGCGGGATCTTCGAGACGTTGGCGGCGAGGAAGGCGACGTCGACCACCGCGAGCGGCGCGAACACGAGGCCGATGCGGAGGCGGCTCCACCGCCACAGGTGGTGCGCGACGATGACGGCGAGGGTCGTGGTGCACACGAGCGTGCCGGTGACGGCCAGCCCGTAGGCGGCGGCGAGGCGCTCCGCGGTCCCGAACATGACGACCGTCGCGACGACGGCCAGGAACTGCAGGACGGTGATGATCGGGATGAAGATCTGCCCGCGCACCCGCGTCGAGGTCTGCAGCACGCGCATGCGCGGGAGCAGGCCGAGCTGCATGGCCTGCCGCGTCACCGAGTAGGCGCCGGAGATGACGGCCTGCGAGGCGATCACGGTGGCCAGGGTCGCGAGCACGACCAGCGGGATCACCACCGCCTCGGGAACCAGCCGGAAGAACGGGCTGTCCACCGCGCTCGGGTCCTCGAGCAGGAGCGCGCCCTGCCCGAGGTAGCAGAGGACGAGCGCCGGGAAGACGATGCCGAGCCAGGACAGCGTGATCGGCGGCCGCCCGAAGTGCCCCATGTCGGCGTACAGCGCTTCGGCGCCGGTGATGCAGAGGGTGACGGCGCTCAGCGCGATGAACGCGAGCACGGGATGGGCGATGATGAACGCCATCGCGAAGGTCGGCGAGATCGCCTCGATGACGGCCGGGTGCGTGGCGATCCCGCGTACCCCGATCGCCGCGATCACGACGAACCAGACGAGCATGACCGGCCCGAACAGCCGGCCGACGCGCTCGGTGCCGAAGCGCTGGCCGAGGAAGAGGACGGTCAGGATCACCAGCGCGATCGCGACCTCGTGCTCGGCGAGGCCGGGGCGCGCGATCGAGGTGCCCTCGATCGCCGACAGGACGGAGATGCTCGGCGTCAGCACCGCATCGCTCATGAACAGCGAGACGGCGAGGATCCCGACCACGATGACGAGCGCGCGCGCCCGGTTGCGCACGAACCGGAGGGCCAGCGACTGCAGCGCGAGGTCGCCGCCCTCGCCGTTGTTGTTGGCGCGGGTCACGAGCAGGACGTACTTGATCGTGACCACGATGATCAGCGCCCAGGTGAACAGCGACAGGACGCCGAGGATGTCCGTGCGGTTCGGCTCGAGGCCGATCGCCGGGCTGAACGCGACCTGCATGGCGTACAGCGGGCTCGTGCCGATATCGCCGTAGATCACGCCCAGCGCGCCAAGCGCGAGCAGCGGGAGCGGGCCCGCGGGCGCGTGGCCCTCGCTGGCTGCGGCGTCGTGGTCGGACATGGGGGCATGCGGCAGGCGCCTGCCCGCCGCGCCGGACCATACACCCGAAACCCACCCGGCCCTGCCATAGTTCCTACGTCCCCCGGCTGCCTGCCACCGAAAGGACCGCCGCGTGTTCGTCAACCAGTCCCCGCGCTTCGAGCCGCTCACCCCGGACGCGCTCGACGTCATCGACCGCGGCTGGCGGCGGCTCGTCTCCGAGCTCGGCATCAAGTTCATGCACGAGCCGTCGCTCGAGCTGTTCGCGCGCGAGGGGCAGCGCGTCGAGGACGAGGTCGTCTTCTTCGACCCCGACTGGCTGCTGGAGCGGATCGCGACCACTCCGACGTCGTTCCGGCTGCTCTCGCGCAACCCGGACAAGCACGTCCAGTTCGGCCCCGACAACATGGTCTTCTGCACCGGCCAGTCGATGCCGTTCGTCGACGACGGCCGCACAGGCCGGCGCGACGGCACCCTCGACGACGCCGTCAAGCTGCTGCGCGCCGCCCAGGTCACGCCGGAGATCGACACCCCGGGCTATCCGATCCTCGAGTGCAACGACCGGCCGCTCGACTCGCGCCACCTCGACCTGCAGCTCGCGATGTACGAGAACACCGACCTGCCGGTCGGCGCCGCGCAGATCCACCTCAACGGCGTGATCGACTCGATCGCGATGGCGGAGATGGCGCTCGGCGGTCCCGACGTGCTCGAGCGGGACGCGGGCGTGTTCGGCACCATCAACGCCAACTCGCCGCTCACGTTCGACACGCGCATGCTCGAGTCGCTGTGGATGCTCGCCGAGCGCAACCAGATCGTGAACGTGACGCCGTTCATCATGATGGGCGCGATGGGCCCCGTCTCGGTGCCCGCGGCCCTCGCCCAGCAGACCGCCGAGTCCCTGGCCGGCATCGCGCTCGTGCAGGCGATCCGCCCCGGCTGCCCCGCGATCATGGGGTCCTTCGTCTCCAACACGGACATGAAGTCCGGCTCGCCCGGCTTCGGCGGCCCCGAGGCGGCGCTCGGCATCCTCGCCACCGGTCAGATCGCGCGCCGCCACAACGTGCTCTGGCGCGCCGGCGGCGGCGGGCTCAACGCGAGCCCCGCGGTCGACGGGCAGTCCTCGTTCGAGGCGCTCAACACGATGCTGCCCTCGTTCCTCGCCGGCGCCAACCTGCAGCTGCACTGCACCGGCTGGCTGGAGGGCGGCCTCGTGCACTCCTTCGCGAAGGTCGCGATGGACACCGAGATGCTGCGCAACCTGATCCAGGAGTTCTCGCCGATCGAGTTCTCCGACGAGACCCTCGCCTTCGGTGCGCACGAGGAGGTCGGCCACGGCGGCCACTTCTTCGGCGCCGCCCACACGCTCGAGCACTTCCGCGACTGCTTCTACCGCCCCGAGGTCTGGACGACCGACAACTACTCGGCGTGGCAGAAGAAGGGCGGGAAGAACGCGACCGAGCGGGCGCTCGAGCAGTTCGACGCGATGCAGGCCGCGTGGGAGGAGCACCCGCCCGCGCTCGACCCGGACCTGCACGCGGAGCTCCGGGCCTACGTGGACCGGCGCCGCACCGAGCTCGGCGACTAGCCGTGACCGTCGTCCTCGGGCTCGCGGCGGCGGTCGCGTGGGCGACGATGAACATCCCGCTGCAGCGCGGGGCACGCGCGCTCGACGGGCGGGCGATGCTGTTCTGGATCCTGCTCGCCGGCACGTCGGTCGTGATCCCGGTCGCCCTGCTCGTCGACGGGCTGCAGGGGCCGTTCACGCCGCGCTCCCTCGCCGTGCCGGTGCTCGCCGGGCTGATCGCGAACGTCGGCTTCCTCTGCCTCGCCCAGGCCCTGCGCGCCGGCTCGATCAGCGTCGTCGCCCCGATCATCGCCCTCGAGGGCGGGCTCGGCACCCTGCTCTCGATCGCGCTCGGGGAGCGGCCGAGCCCGCTCGCCCTCGGCCTGCTCGCCATCGCCGTCGCCGGCACCGTGATGGTGTCGTACGAGCCCGGGGCACGGGCCGCCAAGGGCGCCCTCTGGGCCCTGGTCGCGGCGGTCTGCTACGCGGGCGTCCTGACCGCGCTCGGCTACACCGACCAGCCCGCGCTCACCTCGGCGGGGCTCGTGCGCTCGATCAGCTTGCTCGCGGCGGTGCCGCTCCTGCTCCTGGCCACGACGCGCGACCCGCGCGGCTCGCTGCGCCTCCTGCTCCTCGCCGGCGCGCTCGACGCCGCCGGCATCGCCACCTTCGCCTTCGCCGCGGCGCTCGGCCCGTCGAGCGTGGCGACCGTGGCCGCCTCGCAGTTCGGGACGGTGGCGGCGCTGATCGGGATCATCTTCCTGCGCGAGCGCCTCGCCCCCTCCCAGTACGTCGGGATCGCGGTCACCGCCGTCGCGATCACCGGGCTCGGGGCGTTCGGCTAGCCGTGGCCGTCCTGCTCGGTCTGGTGACCGCCATCGCCTGGGCGGTCGCCAACGTGTTCACGCAGCGTGCGGCGCGGGTCGAGCACTCGCCGATCCTGATCATGTTCTGGGTGCTCGCGATCTGCACCACCGCCGTCCTGCCGGTGGCGCTGATCGTCGACGGCGGCGAGGGACCCTGGACCCTGCGGGCCCTCGCCTGGCCGCTGGCGGCCGGACTCAGCGCCAACGTCGGCTTCTTCCTGCTCCTGCGCGCGCTCCGCTCCGGCAATCTCAGCGTCGTCGCCCCGATCATCGCGCTCGAGGGCGGCATCGCCACCGTCATGTCGATCGGGCTCGGCGAGCGCCCGACGCTCCTGACCGGGGCGCTGCTGCTCGTGGCCGTCGTCGGCACCGTCCTCGTCTCGCTCGAGCCGGGCCGGCGCACCGCCGCCGGCGCCCTGCCCGCGATCGGCGCCTCCGTCATCTACGCCGTCGCGCTGATCGGCCTCGGCATGTCGG
>JBEGMS010000248.1:0-2575 GCA_041182985.1 Actinomycetota bacterium | reverse complement strand
TCTGCAGGTGCTCGAGCGCCTCCGGATCCTCGATGTCGCGCGTGGTCTCCTCGGTCAGGGCGGCGTGCCGGGCGGCGAGCGCCTCGAGCCGCTCCGCGTGGAACTCCCGCGCCGTCCAGATCGAGCCGCCGCGTCGCCGTCGCCGCTGCTCGTGCGAGCGCGCGCGCATGCGCAGGGCGACGAGCGCGATCCCGCCGAGCAGGAGCGCGACGATGGCCCACATCCACCAGCGGGTGCCGCCGCCCGCGTCGCCGCCGTCCGCGGCCTGGTCGTCCAAGTTCGGCTTGGAGACGGCCTGCGTGAAGCTCGTGAGCGTGCCGACGGGGTCGTCCGCGGCGGTGGCGCCGGTGTCCTTGATCGCCTTCTCGATGCGCTCGCGCGGGTAGGACAGGGAGGCCCCGTTGAGGCGGCCCTTGACGATCAGGCCGACGGTCGCGTTCGGGTCGGAGGCCTCGAGCGCCTCGAGCACGAGCCGCGCCGAGCCCTTCGCGTTCGCGGCTCCCTTGACGGGCCGCTTGAGGACCACGAGGTAGAAGGCGGTCGCCTCCTTCGCGACGGCCGACAGCGCGGCCGCGTCGGGTGGCGGCGAGATTCCCGGCTGGACGAAGGCGTTGCGGGCCTGCAGCGCGGTCGCGACCTGCTTCGCCGTCAACTGCTTCTGCGCGGCGGCCGGGCCGGCCGCGAGCGCGAGGGCCGCGGCGGCGAGCGCGAGTGCGGCGAGGGCGCGGCGCATGGGATGATCCTAGCCGCTCGGGCGGCGCGCGTCTGCGCGGGGCCTGCGGAGGATGTCAATCCTTGCAAAAAGATAACTGGATATCAAGGGACTGAGATTGTAGAGTGCGGGCACGCGCCGCACCGCGTTTCCCCCGCGGCGCCCGCCTGCACCAGCATTCGACCCCTAATCCCACGGAGGATCGCCATGGGCCGTGTCATCGGCATCGATCTCGGAACCACCAACTCCTGCATGGCCGTGCTCGACGGCGGTGAGCCGTCGGTCGTCGAGAACGCGGAGGGCGGGCGCACCACGCCGTCCGTCGTCGCGTTCACGAAGGACGGCCAGCGGCTCGTCGGCAGCCCCGCCAAGCGGCAGGCCGTCACCAACCCCGAGAACACCGTCTTCTCGATCAAGCGCTTCATGGGCCGCAAGTCCTCGGAGGTCTCCGAGGAGATGACGATCGTCCCGTACCAGGTCGTCTCCGGCCCCAACGGCGACGCCCGCGTCATGGCCGACGGCACGGAGTACGCGCCGCCGGAGATCAGCGCCATGATCCTGCAGAAGCTCAAGGCCGACGCCGAGGCCAAGCTCGGCGAGGCCGTCACGGACGCCGTCATCACGGTGCCCGCCTACTTCAACGACGCGCAGCGCCAGGCCACCAAGGACGCCGGCAAGATCGCCGGCCTCAACGTGCTGCGCATCATCAACGAGCCGACCGCCGCGGCGCTGGCCTACGGCGTCGAGAAGGAGGGCGAGCAGAAGGTGCTCGTCTTCGACCTCGGCGGCGGCACGTTCGACGTCTCCGTCCTCGAGCTCGCCGACGGCGTGTTCGAGGTCAAGGCGACGGCCGGCGACAACCACCTCGGCGGCGACAACTTCGACAAGGCGATCGTCGACTGGATGGTCGCGGAGTTCAAGAAGGACCAGGGCATCGACCTGGCGCAGGACAAGCTCGCGCTGCAGCGCCTCTACGAGGCCGCGGAGAAGGCCAAGATCGAGCTCTCCTCGACCCAGACGACGCAGATCAACCTGCCCTTCGTCACCGCCGACGCCTCCGGGCCGAAGCACCTCGACATGCAGCTCAGCCGCTCCAAGCTGACCGAGCTCGTGCACGACCTCGTCGAGCGCACCGTCGGTCCGACCAAGCAGGCGCTGGCCGACGCCGGCCTGGCCGCGGCGGACATCGACGACGTGATCCTCGTCGGCGGCATGACCCGCATGCCCGCCGTCCAGGACAAGGTCAAGGAGATCACCGGCAAGGAGCCGCACCGCGGCGTCAACCCGGACGAGGTCGTCGCCATCGGCGCGGCCATCCAGGGCGGCGTCCTGCGCGGCGACGTCAAGGACGTGCTCCTGCTCGACGTCACCCCGCTCAGCCTCGGCATCGAGACCAAGGGCGGCGTGATGACCAAGCTGATCGAGCGCAACACGACCATCCCGACCCGCAAGTCCGAGGTCTTCTCGACCGCCGAGGACGGGCAGACCAGCGTGGAGATCCACGTGCTCCAGGGCGAGCGGGAGATGGCCGGCTACAACAAGACGCTCGGCAAGTTCCAGCTCGTCGGCATCCCGCCGGCGCCGCGCGGCATGCCGCAGGTCGAGGTCACCTTCGACATCGACGCCAACGGCATCCTCAACGTGTCCGCGACCGACAAGGGCACGGGCCAGATGCAGCAGGTGCGCATCGAGGGCGGCTCGGGCCTCTCGGACGACGAGATCCAGCAGATGGTCAAGGACGCCGAGGCGCACGCCGACGAGGACAAGGCGGCGCGCGACCTGGTCGAGGCCAAGAACACGGCCGAGGCGCTGCTCTACCAGACGGAGAAGACCGTCTCCGAGCACGGCGACAAGGTCCCGGAC
>JBEGMS010000247.1:0-3008 GCA_041182985.1 Actinomycetota bacterium | reverse complement strand
TCACCTCCTCGAGGGCGAGGCGGATGCGCGCCTCCGTGGTGGCGTCGACGGAAGCGGTGGCGTCGTCGAGGATCAGGATGCGCGGGTCGAGCAGGAGGGCGCGCGCGATCGCGATGCGCTGGCGCTGGCCGCCCGAGAGGGTCAGGCCGCGCTCGCCCACCAGCGTGCCGTAGCCGTCGGGGAGCTCCTCGATGAAGCCGGCGGCCTGCGCGCGGCGCGCGGCCAGGTGCACCTCCTCGTCGGAGGCGCCCGGGCGGCCGAAGGCGATGTTGTCGCGGATCGAGGCCGAGAACAGGTACGTGTCCTCGGCGACGGTGCCGATCGCGCCGCGCAGCTCGTCGAGGCGCAGCCGGCGCACGTCGACGCCCTCGACGAGGACGCGGCCCGCGTCGACGTCGTAGAAGCGCGGCACGAGCTGCGTGAGGGTGGTCTTGCCGGAGCCCGTGCGCCCGATGATGGCCACGGTCGAGCCGGGGGCGATGTCGAGGTCGACGCCGCGCACGACGGGGCGGCCCGGGTCGTAGCCGAAGCTCGCGCCCTCGAAGCGGATCGCGCCGCCGCCCGCGGGCAGGGGCTCGGCGTCCGCCTCGTCGGCGACGTCGGTCGGCATGTCGAGGATCTGGAAGATGCGCTCCGACGAGGCGATGAAGCGCTGCGTGTCGCCGATCCAGCCGCCCAGCATGCGCAGCGGCATCACCATCAGCGCGACGAGCAGGCCGTAGGTGACGAAGTCGCCGAGGCTCATCGAGCCCCGGATCACCGCGTAGCCGCCGGCGGCGATCAGGAGCGCGATCGAGATGGTGGGGAGGAAGTCCATGATCGGCACGTAGATCGCGCGCAGCCGGGTGGCCTCGACGTTGAGGGCGAAGACGCGGTTCGTGCGATCTCCGAAGCGGCCGACCTCGCGGTCCTCCTGCCCGAAGGCCTTGATCACGCGCACCCCGACGACGCTCTCCTCGGCCTGCGTCGTGACCTCGGCGAGGGCCTGCTGGCCCTCGGTCACGACGGGCTGCGAGCGGCGCGAGTAGAGGACCGCGAGGATCGCGAGCGGCGGCACGATCACGAGCACCATCAGGGCCACCCACACGTTCATCCACAGGAGCACCGCGGTGACGGCGGTGATCGTGACGATGTGCTGCGTGAAGAAGAGGATCCCGTAGCCGAGGTAGAGGCGCAGCGTCGTCAGGTCGACGGTCGCGCGGCTCATGATCTGCCCCGTCTGGTTCTTGTCGAAGAACGGGAACGACAACGACAGGAGGTGGTGGTAGACGAGGTTGCGCAGGTCGCGCTCGATGTCGACGGCCATCGTGCCGGCGATGATCCGGCGCAGGTACATGACCACGAAGCGGCCGACGGCGAGGGCGAGGATCAGCCCGATCAGGTAGCGCAGCTGGTCGGTGTCCTTCGGGCGCATCGCCTCGTCGACGACGCGGCCCGTGGCCCAGGGGATCGCGATCGTCAGGCCCTGGCCGGCAATGGCGAGCGCGATCGAGATCCCCAGCGCCACCCGGTGGTCGCGCACGAGGCCCACGCCGCGGCGCAGGGTGGGCCAGAAGCGCGCCTCGGTGCCGGAGGTGAGTTCGCGGGGGTGGTGGTCCATGCTCGGGCGCCGGGCGCCCGCACGTGACAACGCGCCGCGGGCGCCGCGGCTTCCCCAAGTGTGCCTAGCGCAGCCCGAAGTGCGCGTCGACGAGCTCGGCGGCCTCGGCGTGGCGCTCGTCGTCGACGAACAGGATGCGCGGCCCGCCCCCGAGGAAGTCGGGCACGTCCATGCCGGGCTGGCGCTGGATCACGACCTCGATCCCCTCCTGCGCGAGGAGGCCGGCGATCATCTCGGCCTCCGTCAGGTTCTGGGCCCAGGTCAGGCGCCTCACGCGGCGTCCCGACCGCCGTTCTTGACCAGGGCGGCCTCGCCCTTCTCGCGGTAGGGCACCTCGATCAGGTCGAGGTCGCGCGGCACCACCGTGGCGGGGTGGATGGCGCGCGCCTCCTCCTCGATCAGCCGCGGCGAGGCCCGCATCGAGACGTGCGTCAGCGCGAGCAGCCGCACGCGCGCCTCGTGGGCGAGCTCGGCGGCCTCGCGGGCGGTGGTGTGGTGCGTGTCGCGCGCCCGCTCGAGGTCCTCGTCGAGGAAGGTGGCCTCGTGGACGAGCAGGTCGCAGTCGACGGCGCGGGCGAGGACCGCGTCGCAGGGGCGGGTGTCGCCCGAGAAGACGAGGGTGCGGCCGAGGCGGGTCTCGCCGACCAGCCCCTCGGGCGAGACGACCGTGCCGTCGTCGAGGGTGACGGCCTCGCCGCGCTGGAGCGCCCCGAGGAGCGGCCCGAACGGCACGCCCGCCGCCGCGGCGGCCTCGGCGTCGAAGCGGCCGGGGCGGTCGTCCTCGACCAGCGCCCAGCCGACGGACGGCACGCGGTGGCGCGTGCCGACCGCCTCGAGCCGGTAGCCGGGGCCCTGCGCCTCCTGGCCGGGCTCGAGCTCGACGACGGCGAAGGGGTAGGGGAGCCGGCCGATGACGCCGTCGAGGGCGTCGAGGACGCGGCGGATGCCCTCGGGCCCGTACAGGGCCAGGGGCGCGGTGCGCTCCCGCAGCGCGAAGGTGCGCAGGAGGCCCGGCAGGCCGAGGATGTGGTCCGCGTGGCCGTGCGTGATCAGGATCGTGTCGAGGTCGGCGAGGCCCGCGACGGACTGCATCAGGCGCCGCTGGGTGCCCTCGCCGCAGTCGACGAGGATGCGCTCGCCGCCCCGCCGGATCAGGGTGGCGGCGGTCTGGCGCCGCGCGGACGGCACGGAGCCGGCCGTGCCGAGGAAGATGACGTCGAGGTCCACCGCGGGGGAAGCGTAGAAGGGGCCGGGCGCGCAGGCGGCTACGAGGCCGTCAGGGCCTCGCCGATGCGCCGGACGAGCGCCTTGTCGGCCACCGCCGGGTCGAACGCGACGGCGTCCGAGTAGAGGTCGAAGGCGGCCTGCGCGTCGCCCCGGGCGAGCGCGGCCTCGGCCCGCGCGAGGG
>JBEGMS010000246.1:0-3008 GCA_041182985.1 Actinomycetota bacterium | reverse complement strand
CCAGCCGCCCTTGCCGAAGGCGATGCGGCCGTCCTCGGTCGTGCGGTAGTAGTGGACCTGCAGCTGCGAGTCCGAGATGCACTCCCCGCCGGTCCAGCCGATCTCCGCCAGCCGGTCCGGGATGGGCGCGGTCGCGACCATGTCGCTGGAGATCGCGACGATGCGCCGGTGCAGCTCGCGGATCCCGGCGCTGTGGGCGTTGACGGCGAGGACCACGCGGTCGGCCGTGAGGGCGCCCCCGGGGGTGCGCACGACCGCGGGCCGGCGGCGGTCGAGCTCGACCATCGGGCTGCGCTCGTAGATGCGGACGCCCAGCGAGCGGGCGACGCGCGCGAGGCCGCGCACGAGGTAGCCGGGATGCACGGTGGCGCCGGACGGCTCCAGCACGCCCTCGAGGTGCACGGGCGACCCGGCGCGGCGGGCCACCTCCTCCGGGGGGAGCTCCTGGAACGGGGCCACCCCGAGCGCGGCGCAGAGCTCGACGGCCGGTCGCCACGAGCCGCGCTGGACGTCGGTGGCGGCGGTCCACAGGTAACCCCCGCGCCGGAACTGCGCGTCGATCCGGTGCCGCGTGCAGAACTCCTCGATCTCGCCGATCGCCGCCTCGGAGGCGCGCGCGAGATCGACCGCCTCCGCCTCGCCGGCGAGCTTGACCAGCGTGCCGATCTTGGGCCACCAGCTGAGCACGAAGCCGCCGTTGCGCCCGGACGCGCCGCCCCCGCAGATGTCGCGCTCGACGATCGCCACGTCGATCGCGGGATCCCGCTCCTTGAGCAGGATCGCCGTCCACAGGCCGAGGTAGCCGCCGCCGACGATGGCCACGTCGGCCCGATCGCCGCCGCGCAGCTCCGGGGCCGGAGTCGAGCCCGTGTGCGCCTGCTCGAGCCAGAGGGACCGATGCGGATCCGCCATGCCGGGGATCGTGACAGGGTGCGGGGCCGCAGTCCACCGGACAGCGCGCCCGATCTGGGTAACACTTCGGGTGTGCGGAATCGGATGATCCCGATCGTCGTCCTGGCGCTGCTGGCGACCGGGCTCCCGGCGGCCGTCGCGTCGGCGTCGACGCCGCGGCAGATCGAGGAGGTCGCCCCACCGCCCGAGCCGACGCTGGCCGACCTGCCACTGCTCGAGCCGAGCTACCGCCCCACGAACGCGGTGTCCTGGACGGCGCGGCTGGTGGCGCCCGTGACGTCGCGCTCCCTCCCCGGCGCCGGCCTGCTCAAGCGCGGCATCAAGCCGTGGGTGCCGGGCACCGGCAACCCCGTCGAGCTGATGATCCTCGAACGCCGGGCGGACGCCGAGGGCGACCCGTGGCTGAAGGTGCTGCTCCCCTACCGCCCGAACGGCTCCACCGGCTGGATCCCGGAGTCGGCGACGATCGTCCGGCGCAACCCCATCCTGGTCGTCATCTCGCTGCGGCGCCACACCCTGACGGTGTACCGCAACGGCCGCAAGGTGCACCGGGTCGGCGTGGCGCTCGGCGCACCCGACACGCCGACACCGCGCGGGCGTTTCGCCATCTACCAGGAGGTGCGCGAGCCGTCGTTCAGCCCGCTCGGGCCGTGGGCGCTGCACCTGACCGCGCACTCCAACGTGCTGTTCGAGTACGCGGGCGGCCCCGGGCGCGTGGCCATCCACGGGGCCCGCGGCGAGCTGTGGGCCGAGGCGGGCACCAACCCCTCGCACGGCTGCATCCGCGTGCCGGATCCGGGAATCGGCCGCGTGGCCGCGCTGGTCACGCCGGGCACCCCCGTGGTCATCGGCCGCTAGCCGACGAGCAGCACGTGCACGCGGCCCGGCCCGTGCACGCCGAGGATCAGCGTCTTCTCGATGTCGGCGCTGCGGCTCGGACCCGACTGCAGCGCGAACATGCTGCCCGCGGCGTCCAGGACGTCGCCGTCCACCAGCGCGTGCAGGCCGTCGAGGATCTGGCCCGCGCGCACCACGCAGACGTGCGTCGGCGCGATCAGGGCGGCGGCGCGCCCCGCGGACCCCGTGGTCACGATCGAGCCCGTGGCGGCGATGGCGGCCAGGCAGCCCGTGACGGTGGCGTCGAGGGAGCCGGCCCGTGCCCGCTCCGGCGCCACGTCGGCGTAGTCGTCGACCTGGAGGCCCGCTGCGCGGCAGGCCTCGCGGACGGGCTCCAGCAGGTCGCCGAGGTCGGCGGCGAGCGCCGCCGTCCGCGCCCCGGCGGCCACGAGCGCGTCGGCCGCGGCCTGCGCGGCCCGGTCCAGCCCGACCCGCTCCACGATGGTGGCCACCGCCTCGGCCTCCGCCTGGAAGCGGTCGAGGGGCGACTCGCCGTCCCGCAGCTCGGTCGGCGCGTCGGGCGCCGCGGTGCGGTCGGGGAGGCCGGGATCGTGGCCGCGCGGCGTCGAGGCGATGGCGGCCATGAAGGAGGAGCGGTCCGTCATCGCCGCCGCCCGAGGACCAGGTCGCGGGTCGCCGTCCAGCGCCCGAGCCCGGGCACGCGGCGCGACACCACGCCATCGCGGGCGAGGACGGCGAGGCCGGCTCGGGCGACACCCGTCGTGGCGCGGTACGCGAGCGGGTGGCTCCACGCGATCCCCCAGGCCCGGAACGCGAGGCGCTCGCCGAGCGGCGCGACGTCCGCGGCGACGCGCCGGCGGCGCAGCCCGAGCAGGAGGTCGTGGAGCGGGATCTTGACCGGGCAGATGTCGTCGCACGCGCCGCACAGCGTCGTCGCGTGCGAGAGCTCGCCGCCGTCGGCCTGCCCGCGGAAGAGCGGGGTCAGGACGGCGCCGATCGGGCCGCCGTAGACCCAGCCGTAGGCGTGGCCGCCGACCTGCCGGTAGACGGGGCAGACGTTCTGGCAGGCGCCGCAGCGGATGCAGTGCAGGGCCTCCTCGAACTCCCCGCCGAGGAGCGTCGACCGGCCGGCATCGAGCAGCACGACGTGCATCTCCTGGGGCCCATCCGGCTCGCCCGCGCCGCCCGGGCCGCCGAGCACGGAGACGTAGGTGGTGATCTGCTGCCCCGTGCCATGC
>JBEGMS010000245.1:0-2932 GCA_041182985.1 Actinomycetota bacterium | reverse complement strand
ATCCAGAGGATGTCGTGGGCGCTCACAGGGGCGAATCCTCGCAGGTCCGGCCCGTGGCGGCTGCGGCTAGCCGGAGGCGGATGCGTGCTCCCGCCGGTCCCGGCGGATGGAGGCGAGGATGCCGATCAGGAGGATCAGGGCGACCACCGACAGGCTGATGACGGCCGGCACCTTGTACCACTCGGACACGATCATCTTGAGGCCGACCCAGCCGAGCACGATCGCGAGCGTCGGCTGGAGGTAGTGGAAGCGCTCGAGCGAGGTGGCGATCGCGAAGTAGAGGGCGCGCAGGCCCAGCAGGGCGAAGGCGTTGGCCGCGAGCACGATGTACGGGTCGTCCGTGATGGCGTAGATGGCCGGCACCGAGTCGATGGCGAAAATCAGGTCGAACGCCGCGAGCGCCAGCAGGGTCACGAGCAGGGGCGTGGCGACGCGGCGCCCGTGCTCGACGATCGTGAGGCGCTCGCCGTGGAAGTCGGACGTGACGGGGACGACGCGGCGGATCAGCTTGAAGACGCGGCTGTTCTCGGGGTCCTCGGTCGGGTCGGTGTGGCGGGCCATGCGCACCGCCGTGACCACGAGGAACACCCCGAACAGGCTCGGCATCCACCAGAAGGCGTCCAGCAGGGCGGCGCCGACGGCGATCAGGATGCCGCGCAGGACGATCGCGAGGATCACCGCGATCGTCAGCGCCCGGTAGCGCAGCGCGGGCGGCACGGCGAGGGCGGTGAAGAGGATCGCGAAGACGGCGACGTTGTCGACCGACAGGCTCTTCTCGATCAGGTAGCCCGTGAAGTACTGCGTGCCCGCGGTCGAGCCCATCGCCCACCAGACGAACCCACCGAAGGCCACGGCCAGCGCGAGCCAGATCCCCGACCAGACGAAGGCCTCGCGCGGCGGGATCTCCTTCGCGCCGCGGTGGAAGACGAAGAGGTCGAGGATCAGGGCCACCGCGACGGTCGCGGCGAGCACGCCCCAGAGAACGGTCGCGTCCATCTGGGGCATCGTCACACGGCGGCGCCGGCCGTGACGTTTCCCGATTCCGGAAAGCCGCGGGCTACTTCAGCCCCTGGCGCGCCTCGCGCACCAGGGCCACGCACTCGGGGTAGATCACGGTGATCGCGGCGCGCAGCTGCGCGGCCTGCTCCTCCGGGGTGCCGGTCGGGGTGATCCGCTGGACGGCCGACGTCGTCATCTGCACCGCGAGGTGGATGGCGTTGTCCGCGAAGGCGACGCTCTGGCTCTCCTGCGCCTGCTCGGCGAACTGGCGCATCGCGTTCTGCAGCTCGTCGGGGTCGAACATCCCGCCGAAGCCAAAGGGGTTCTCTGCCATGGACCGGATCCTACTCGCCCTCGGACAGCCGCGCCGTCCAGATCCAGACCGGCTCGACCGGCGGCCCGTCGTCGATGCCGAGGGCGTCGATCTTCCGCAGCGTCTCCGCCGAGGCCTCGTCGACGACGTGGCCCACGACGGCGTACAGCGGCTCGAGCTGCGACGCGCCGGCCTCGGTCGACACGATGAAGAACTGCGAGCCGGCCTCGCCGGGCGGCTCGTTGCCCGCCTTGGCCATGGCGACGTCGCCGTTGCGGAACGTGAAGTCGCCCGGCGGCGGCGAGTTGACCGTGAACCCGGGTCCGCCCACGCCGGTCCCCTCCGGGTCGCCGCCCTGGATCACGAACCCGGGCACCACCCGGTGGAAGGTGAGGCCGTCGTAGAAGCCGGCGCGGGCCAGGGCCGCGAAAGCCGCCGTGGCGTCGCCGCCGAGCTCGGGGTCGAGCTCGATCCGGATCTCGCCGCACGACGTGGCCATCGCGACCGCCCACGGGCCGACGCCGATCAGGGGCGACGGGGGCGGCTCCGTGAAGGTCGGGCGTGGGGCGTCGGCGGTCGGCGGGCGCTGGTGGTTGCAGCCGTCGCGGCCCGGCTCGAGCTCCGGGGCGACCGCGGTCGCCTCGGGCGGGACGGGCACGGTGGAGACGGTCTCCTCGTCGCCGCGCAGGTCCTGCAGCGCGCCGCAGCCCGCGACGCCGAGGGCGAGGACCGCGAGTAGGGCGGCCCCGGCCGCCCGCCTCACGCGAGGGACTCCGGCGTGGCCCGCAGGCACCAGGCGCCGAGCAGGCGCGCGGCGCCCTCGACGTCCGCGAGGTCGCAGACCTCGGCCGGCGAGTGCATGTGGCGCAGCGGGAGCCCGATCAGCGCCGCGCGCAGGTGGCGGACCGCGTCGAGCGCGTTGTCGACGTCGGTGTGCGTGGAGCCGCCGCCCGGCATCGCCTCGACGCCGTGCGGGATGCCCTCCGCCGCCGCGACGGCGGCGAGCGAGTCGAACAGGCCCTCGTCGAGGCCGAGGCCGCGCGTCAGGACCGGCCCGGAGCCGAGGGCCTGCGGCCCGGTGTCGCCCTTGTCGACCATCGGGACGTCGGCGGCGTGGGTGACGTCGATCACGATCGCCGCCTCCGGCCGGACGTGGTCGGTCACGAGGCGGGCGCCGTCGCCGAGCGTCTCCTCGAGCACGCAGCCCGTGGCCGCGACCCGCACCTGCGGCGAGCCCGCCGCGGCGATGCGCAGCGCCTCGAGGGCGACCCACGCGCCGAGGCGGTCGTCGAGGGCGCGCGAGGTGAGGCGGCTGCCGGCGAGCCGCATCGGCTCGTGCCCGACGATCGCGTCGTCGCCGATCCGGACGAGGCTGCGGGCGTGGTCGCCGTCGGTCGCGCCGATATCGATCCAGAGCTGCTTCATCTCCGTGCCGGAGGTGCGCTCGTCGCCCTTCTGCAGGTGGATCGGGACGCTGCCGAGGACGCCGGGGAGGTCGCCGCCCTGCGTGCGGACGCGCACCGGCTGGCCCACGAGCACGCGCGGGTCCCAGCCGCCGAGCCCGCGGACGCGCAGGACGCCCGAGTCCTCGATGTGGGTGACGATCAGCCCGATCTGGTC
>JBEGMS010000244.1:0-4546 GCA_041182985.1 Actinomycetota bacterium | reverse complement strand
GCGCGCCGCGACGCACGCGGCGCATCGCCGTGCGCCCTCCCGCCCGTTTTGCGCACGCCTGATAATCATGATTATGGGAAGTCACTGACGGGTGTGGCGGATCGGGCTGCAAGCCTGCCGGCGGCCCCCGCACCCCAGCGCGGTACCCTGTGTCCATGCGCTACGTGATCCTCGGCGGCGGACCCTCCGGCTACGCCGCGGCGACGGCGGCGCACGCGCTCGGCGGCGACGTCACGCTGATCGAGGATCGCGGGCTCGGTGGCTCGTGCACGCTGACCGACGCGATCCCGTCGAAGACGCTGCTCAGCACGGCGACGGTGCTCGCGGCGATCGACCGCGCCGACCAGTCCGGCGTGTCGTTCGAGCACGGCAAACCGCACGTCGACATGCTGCGCACCGTCGCGCACGCGCGCTGGGTCGCCACGCACCAGTCGCGCGGCATCCGCGACCGCCTCGCCGAGACCAGCGTGCGCACGATCCACGGCCGCGGCCGCATCGTCGCGCCAGGTCGCATCGTGGTCGCCTGCGACGGGTACGAGCAGGAGGTCGAGTACGACACCCTGCTCGTCTCGACCGGCGCCAGCCCGTGGCAGCCGCCGTTCGCCGAGATCGACCACGAGCGCGTCTTCACCACGCGTGAGGTCCTGGACCGCCGCGAGACGCCGGAGCACCTGATCGTGGTCGGCGCCGGCGCCACCGGCTGCGAGTACGCCGAGTTCTACGCCTCCTCCGGCAGCCAGGTCACGCTCCTGTCCGCCCGCAGCCAGGTCCTCCCCGCCGAGGACGAGGACGTCGCCGAGCTCGTGCAGGAGGCGTTCCTCGCGCGCGGCATCGAGATCCAGATGAACGCGCGCATCGTCGAGATCGACGCGCACGAGGACGGCGTCGCCGTGCGCGCCGAGGACGGCCGCGTCTTCCGCGGCACGCACGCGATCATCTGCATGGGCCAGCGCGCCAACACCGCCGGCATCGGCCTCGAGGCGGTCGGGGTCGACCTCGACGACCGCGGCGCGATCGTGATCGACGGCAACCTGCGCACCACCGCCGAGGGCATCTACGCCGCCGGCGACGTGGCCGGTGGGATGATGCTCGCCTCGACCGGGGCGATGCAGGGCCGCCACGCCGCGCTGCACGCGTTCGGGGCGACGGAGGCGCCGATCCGCCTCGAGAACGTCGCCTGGACGATCTTCACGCGGCCCGAGGTCGCCACCGTCGGCCTGACCGAGACGACGGCCGCCCGCGAGGCCCGCACCGTCGACGTCACGAAGCACTACCTCGGGGCCAACCCGCGCGGCGTGATCTCCGGCTGGCGCGAGGGCATGATCAAGCTGATCACCGACCCCGCGACGGGGACCCTGCTGGGCGGCTCGATCGTCGGCTACCGCGCGTCGGAGATCATCGCCACCGTCGCGCTCGCCGTGAACGAGGGCCTCAACGTCGAGACGCTCGCCAACACCGGCGTCGTCACCCCGTCGATGTCCGAGTCGCTGCAGCGCGCCGCCGAGCGCGCGATGAATCGCCGCATCAGCCAGTCGGGCGACGGCATCGCGCTGCCGCAGACGCAGCCGCTCGGCGCCTAGGTCGCGCCCTCGGGCACGACCTCGGCCGCGGGGTCCTCGGCACCCCCGCCGTCGGCCCCTCCCCCGTCCTCCGGCGTCGCCGCCGGGTCCTCCGCGGGCGCCTCGGGCGGCTTCGGGAGCTTCGGCCCGAAGGCGATCACCTTGTTCTCCGGGAAGTAGCGCCAGACCCAGTCCTGCTTGGAGCGCAGCTTGCCGTCCTTGTAGACGCGCCGGCCGTACTTGATCCAGAAGCCGGGGGGCCCGAGCGGCTGCACGATCTTCTTCGTGCCCGCGGGCAGCGAGAGGTCGCGCTGGCGGATCACCTTCGGCTTCGAGAACGAGTAGGGCTCCCCCTCGATCGCCTCCACCTTGCGTCCGAGCTTGTCGGAGAGGAAGCGCACGGTGATGCCCTCGGAGGTCGTCCGGGTGAGGATCACGATCGGCGCCTTCCAGTCGTTCTGGAAGATCAGCTCGGGGCCGCCCCACGAGACGGTCGCCTCGCGGCCCTTCGGGTAGCGGTCGATCCAGAACGAGTGCGGCGTGTGCTCGATCAGCTTGAGCCCCGAGAAGAAGGCCGCGTTGAAGACCGTCGTGGCGACCTGCGAGACGCCGCCGCCGACGGCGTCCTTGAGGATGTTGCCCTCGCCGATCATCGGCGCCTCGACGAAGCCCCGCGCCTCGGTGCGCTCCCCGAGCGCCTCGTTGAGGGAGAAGGTCCCGCCGGCGGGGATGATCATCTGGTCGAGGATCTCCGCGGCGCGCTTGATGTTGGTCACGCGGGCACCGCCCGAGTACGGCGTGAAGAACTCGCCGACCACCTGCTTGACGCCCAGGGTGCGGGCCTCGTCGGTGGTCAGCGCGGGCTCGCGCGGCCCGAAGGTGATCGGCGTCAGGGTCTGCGACGGGTCGACCTGCCAAGCGGCGACGAGCCCGCCGACGTCCACCCCGCGCCCGTTGCGGCCGGCGATGATCCGCGCCATCCCGTCCTTGTTGATCGTGAAGCGCGCGTTGCGCGGCGCGCGCTCGCGCTTGCCGTACAGCTTCGAGAAGAACGCCCGCAGCGGGCCCTGCTTGATCTGGAACGTGATCGTGCGCTTGCCGACCCGGAAATCGGCGGCGCGGCGGATGACGTCCTGCGGCACGCGGTTCACGTCGCCCTTGAGGTCGACGCTGTGCTTCGTGGACACGAAGGTGCGGGCCCGCGCGGCCTGCTCCTCGGCCTGCTCAGTGCTGATGGCGGGCGGCACGGCCTTGACCGGCACCTCGATCACGGGGCCGCTGTCCGACAGGGTGCGCACGGCCGTGCCCAGCGCGACCATGTTCGGGACGCGGCCGTCCCTGGCGGGCGTGACCGGGAAACGCCGGCCGTCGGGCGCGACCGCCGCGGACTGCGGCGCGTACGTGACGGCCTGCCGCATCGGCAGCGTCGCCTTCATGTAGGGCTTGCGCTTGAAGAGGAAGGTGAGCGGGATCTCGACGGGCTCGTACAGGCCGAGCCGCATCCGCACCCGGTCGGCGAAGTCCGGCTCGCCGAGCGCCTTCTTCACCGCCGCGCCCGCGTTGGGACGCAGCTGGATCGCGTCCGTGTCGATGGTGAAGCGGTTGCCGTCGGCGACGACCACAAGCCCCTTGGCGACGACGGCCTCGCCATGCGCCTTGACCGCGGCCTTGGCCTCGACCGGCGTCATGCCCCCCACGTCGACGCCGTCGATGCGGACGCCCTCGCGGATCAGCCCGTCGGTCGGCCGCCCGAGCCAGAGCACCGCGCCCACGGCGAGGCCCACGAGCAGGAGGATCCCGAGCGCGGCCTTCCAGGGCACGCGCCGCCGGCTCCTCCTCCGGGGCGTGCGCGGGCCGAGGCTGTCCGCGACCGGCTCCTCGAAGCGGTAGACCCGCATCCCCTCCGTGGCCGTCACGCGCCTGATTCTACGGGCGCGCGGCGAACGCGGGAGTGAGGGCCCTCACCGCAGACCGCCTAGGCGGTCTGGGCGAGGTACTCGCGCAGCTCGGGATTCGCCTTCGCGAGGGTGCTGAGCGCGCGGCCCTCGACCTGGCGGACGCGCTCGCGGGTGCAGCCGAGCTCGGCCGAGACCTCGTCCAGCGTGCGGGTGCCCTCGCCGTCGAGGCCGAAGCGCAGCTCCACGACGCGGCGCTCCTGCTCATGCAGCTGGTCCAGGGCGTCCGCGAGGTCGCGGGTCACACTGCCCTCGGTGATGCGGTGGTCCGGGCGGATCGCGTTCGGGTCCTCGACGAGGTCCGCGATGTCCGAGTCGCCGTCGCCGACGCCGACGTCCAGCGAGACCGGGTCATCGACGATGTCGAGCAGCGCGGTGACCTTCTTGAGGCCGAGGCCCGTCGCCTCCGCGAGCTCCTCCGGGGTCGCCGGGCGCCCGAGCTCCTGGCGCAGGCGCCGATCGGCCTTGCGCAGGCGCTTGAGGTTGTCGACGACGTGGACGGGCAGGCGGATCGTGCGACCCTGGTCCGCGATGGCGCGGCTGATGGCCTGGCGGATCCACCAGGTGGCGTAGGTGGACAGCTTGAAGCCCTTGGTGTGGTCGAACTTCTCGACCGCGCGCATCAGCCCGACGTTGCCCTCCTGGATCAGGTCCAGGAGCGGCACGCCGGAGGCCTGGCTGTAAGGCCGGGCGATCGACATCACGAGCCGCAGGTTGCGCTCGACGAGCTCCTGCTTGGCGGCCATGTCGCCCATGTCCTTGCGGCGGGCGAGCGCGGCCTCCTCGCCGGCGGTGAGCAGGCGCCCATCGCCGATCTGGCGGACGTAGGTGAACAGCAGGTCGACCTCGGGCGTCTCGTCGAACGAGTCGTCGATCTCGACCTCGTCGGCCTGGGCGGCGTCATCGAAGACGGCGTCGGGCTCGACCAGTTTGAGGTTGCGCGCGGGGCGCTTGGGGGCTGCGGTGGCGGTCATGGCACGGAGAGGATTCCGCGCCGGCGACCGCCCCTCCACCCCCGGGGCCGAATCCTGC
>JBEGMS010000243.1:0-4470 GCA_041182985.1 Actinomycetota bacterium | reverse complement strand
GCGCCGGCGCAGCGCCCGACCCCGCGCGGGTCGCGGTGGCGATGAGCGGCGGGGTCGACTCCGCGCTCGTCCTCGCCGAGGCCGTCGAGGAGGGCGCGGCCGCGGTCGGGCTGACCCTGCGGCTCTGGATCGACCCTGCGGCGCCCGCGCCGGAGCGCGCCTGCTGCGCCCCCGACAGCGTCCGCCGCGCCCGCGCGCTCTGCCACGCGCTCGGGATGCCGCACCTGATGCTCGACCTGCGCGAGCCGTTCCGGCAGGCGGTGGTCGAGCCCTTCGTGGCGGGCTACGCCGCGGGCGAGACCCCGAACCCCTGCGCCACCTGCAACGGCGACTTCCGCTTCGACGCGCTCGACCGAATCGCAGAGCGACTCGGCTGCGCCGAGTGGCGGACCGGCCACTACGCGCGGCTCGTCGAGCGCGACGGTGCGCTGCTGGTGGCGCGCGGTGCTGATCCCGACAAGGACCAGTCGGCGATGCTCGCGCTCGTCGACCCCGCGATCCTGCGGCGCGTGCGCCTGCCCCTCGGCGACCGCCTCAAGGCCGACGTGGTCGAGGCGGCGCGCGTCCGCGGGCTCGCGGCCGCCGAGGCGCCCGAGAGCCAGGAGGTCTGCTTCCTCGGCGGCGGCGCGCTCCAGCCCTTCCTCGCGCGCCAGGGCGTCGACCCGGGCCCGGGGCCGATCGTCGACGAGGCGGGCGCGCCTCTCGGCACGCACGTCGGCGCCGTCGCCTACACGCCCGGCCAGCGCCGCGGCCTCGGCGTCTCGCGGGGCACCGAGCCCCTGCACGTGCTGCGCGTCGAGCCCGCCACGAACACCGTCGTGGTCGGCCGTCTGAGCCGCCTCGGCCGGCGCGCCGTGCCGCTGCGGGACGTCGTGGTGCGCGCGCCCGCCGAGCGCGTCGGTGCGTCGTTCCGGGTGCGGGCCGAGCCGATCCCCGGCGTGCTCGAGCCGGACGCGCGCGGCGGGGGCGTCGTGCGCCTCGAGCGCGAGGCGTACCAGGCCGCGCCCGGCCAGGTCTGCGTGCTCTACGACGGCGACCTGGTGGTCGCCGCCGGCGTCGTCGCCGGCTGACGGGTCCGGGGCGCGATTTCGCGTACCCTGCCCGCCTGATGCTGGCTCACGAGATCCGCGCCGCGTTCCGCGACCACTTCGCCGCGCACGAGCATCGCGTCATGCCCTCGGCGAGCCTCGTGCCGGCCTCGCTGGATCCGTCCGTCCTGCTCACCACGGCCGGCATGCAGCCCTTCAAGCCGTACTTCCTCGGCGTCGAGCAGCCGCCGGCGCCGCGGCTGACCTCGACGCAGAAGTGCTTCCGCACGACCGACATCGACGAGGTCGGCAAGACCGCCCGCCACCTCACCTTCTTCGAGATGATGGGCAACTTCTCGATCGGCGACTACTTCAAGGCCGACGCGATCGCGTTCGCGTGGTCCCTGGTGACGGGGGCCTGGGGGATCGACCCCGGGCGCGTCTGGATCACCGTCTTCCAGGGCGACGACCAGGTGCCCGCGGACGACGAGGCGCGCGAGCTGTGGCTCGCCCAGGGCGTGCCCGCCGAGCGCATCGTCGGCCTCGGCCGCAAGGACAACTTCTGGCAGGCCGGCCCCACGGGCCCGTGCGGGCCGTGCACCGAGCTCTACTACGACCGCGGCCCCGAGCACGGCTGCGGCCGCCCGGCGGGCCCCGAGGGCTGCGCGCCCGGCTGCGACTGCGACCGCTTCCTCGAGTTCTGGAACCTCGTCTTCATGCAGTACGACCAGGACCAGGAGGGCGGCCTGACGCCGCTGCCGCGGCCCTGCGTCGACACGGGCGCCGGCGTCGAGCGCGTCGCCGCGCTGCTCCAGGGCGTGCACTCCGTCTACGAGACGGATCCGTTCCAGACGATGATCGCGGCGATCGAGGGCTGGACCGGCGCCTCGTACGCGGCGGGCGGCATCCAGACCAAGGCGCTGCGCGTCCTCGCCGACCACGGCCGCGCGATGACCTTCCTCGCCGCCGACGGGGTCCTGCCTGCCAACGAGTCGCGCGGCTACATCCTGCGCCGCGTGATCCGCCGCGCCGTCTCGCACGGCCACCGGCTGGGGATCGAGGGCGCCTTCCTGCCCCGCCTGGCCGACCTCGTGATCGACCAGCTCGGCGACGTCTACCCCGAGCTCGTCCAGAACCGCGACGAGGTGCACCGCATCCTCGGGGCCGAGGAGGAGCGCTTCCTGCGCACCCTCGAGACCGGCACGCAGCTGCTCGAGGAGACGATCGCCCGCGTCCGCGCGGCCGGCTCCACGGAGATCGCGGCCGCCGACGCCTTCCTCCTGCACGACACCTACGGCTTCCCGTTCGAGCTCACGCAGGAGCTCGCCGCCGAGCAGGACCTGTCCGTCGACGAGGCCGGCTTCGCCGAGCGGATGGAGGCGCAGCGCGAGCGGGCCCGCGCCGCGGCCGGCAAGGGCGGCGGCGTCGACCTCGACCGGGTCGCCGCGTTCGCCCGCGACGCGGGCTTTCGGACCACGTTCGTCGGCTACGGCGACCTCGACCTGAAGACGCGGGTCGGCGCGCTCGAGGACCTCGGCGACGGCCGCCTCGTGGCCAAGCTGCGCGAGTCGCCCTTCTACCCCGAGGGCGGCGGCCAGGTCTCCGACCACGGCCACCTCGAGTCCGAGACGGGCCGCGCCGCGGTCGCCGAGGTCGTGCGCTTCGACGGCGACCAGGCGCTCGTGCTCGTGCCCGAGCACGGCGAGATCGCGGCAGGGCAGGAGGTGCGCGCGGTCGTCGACGCGACGCGCCGGCGCCCGACCGCGGCCAACCACACGGGCACGCACGTGCTGCACCGCGCGCTGCAGGAGGTGCTCGGCGACCACGTGCGCCAGAAGGGCTCGTCCGTGCGCCCCGACAAGCTGCGCTTCGACTTCTCCCACGACCACCCGCTGACGGCCGAGGAGCTGGCGCGCGTCGAGGACATCGTCAACCGCGTCGTCGTCGAGGGCCACCGCGTGCACTGGTTCGAGACCTCGCAGGACGAGGCGCGCGCGCTCGGCGCGATGATGCTGTTCGGCGAGAAGTACGGCGACGTCGTGCGCGTCGTCGAGATCGAGGGCTTCTCGCGCGAGCTCTGCGGCGGCACGCACGTCGCCACGACGGCCGAGATCGGCCCGCTCCGGATCACCTCCGAGTCGTCGGTGGGCCAGGGCGTGCGCCGCATCGAGGCCGACACGAGCGGGGTCGCGATCGACCTCCTGCGCGAGCGCGAGCGCGCCGCCGACCAGGCCGCCAAGGCGCTCAAGGTCGGCCCGGAGCGGCTGCCGGAGGCCGTCCGCGACCTGCAGGAGCGCGTGCGCGAGCTCGAGAAGGCGCTCAAGGCGGGCGGCGGCTCCGCGGGCGGGGACGCCGTCGAGGCGCTCGCCGGCCAGGCCGTCGAGCGGTCCGGCGTCCAGACCGTCGTCGCCGACGCGGGCGAGCTCGCGGCCGACGACCTGCTCGAGCTCGCCGACCACCTGCGCGGCCGGCTCGGCCCGAGCATCGCGATGCTGGTCGCCCAGTCGGGCGGCAAGGTGCACCTGATCTGCGCGGCCACCCCCGAGGCGGTCGACGCGGGCGCCGACGCCGGGGCCGTGCTCAAGGCGGCGGCGCCGCTCGTCGGCGGCGGGGGCGGCGGCAAGCCCAACCTCGCCCGCGCCGGCGGCAAGGACGCTTCGGGCATCCCCGCGGCGCTCGAGGCCGCACGCGCGGCGCTCGACGCGCAGCTCCCGGGCTGATCCGCGCGTCCCCGGCGCGCCTCCGCGCGTCCGCCGCGCGCGGCGCGGGGTAGGGTTGGCGCCGTGAAGGCGCTCGCGCTCGACTACGGCAAGGCCCGCACCGGCGTGGCGGTCAGCGACGCCGCGGGCGAGCTGGCCCGCCCGCTCGAGACGATCGAGCGGGTCGGCGCGCCCGCGGGGATGGCGCGCCTGCTCGCTATCGTGGCGGAGCACCAGCCCGACCTCCTGCTCGTCGGGCTGCCCGTCCTGGCGGACGGCAGCCGCGGGGAGCAGGCGGACGCCACGCTGGCCTTCGTCGGCCGCCTCAAGGCGGTCTGCGGGGTCCCGATCGAGATGGAGGACGAGCGATTCACGAGCCGGATCGCCCAGACCAAGGGGGGCACGGCGGGCCTGGACGCCCGGGCGGCCGCCGAGCTCCTGCAGGGATGGCTGGACCGCCGCCGCGGGGCCTAGACGGGCGCCGCGCGCTCGGCGCGGGCCTGCTCGTCGTGGCCCTCGTCGCCGTGCTCGGCCTCGCCTGGTGGGGGATCGGCGCCGTGGTCTCCGACCCGCCGCCGCCCCCGGGCGCGCCCGTCGAGGTCGTGATCCCACCGGGGGCGTCGGGTGCCGAGATCGCGGAGATCCTCGCGGAGGCCGGCGTCGTCGGCGACCCCGAGGCGTTCGTCGACGGGATCGCCGCCGACGGCATCGCCGCGGACCTCCGGCCCGGCACCTACGTCTTC